>CADBNA010000215.1 GCA_902795835.1 uncultured Lachnospiraceae bacterium
ATGAGGATGAAGTGGGGGAGGGGCCCCATGAAATCCGAATGGCGGGCAGGATTGTGGGAGCACGAAGTGCGGAGCAATCCGTAATCTATCTTTATATTGTGCCAATACAAAAGCAAGGAGCCGGAGGCTTGCGCCCCGGCTCCCTGGTTTTTTCGTTTTCTGATTGGTTCTTTTCCTGCTTTTACTTTGCGTAATCTGTCACGCGGCTCTCACGAATTACATTTACCTTGATCTGTCCCGGATACTGCAGTTCATCCTCGATCTTCTTCGAGATATCCCTGGCGAGCAGAATCATTTCCGCATCGCTTACCAGCTCGGGCACAACCATGACCCTGACTTCTCTACCTGCCTGAATAGCAAAAGATTTGTCAACTCCCTTGAAGGAGTTGGTGATGTCCTCTAAGTCTTTTAATCTGTTTGTGTAAGTCTCGAGTGTCTCTCTGCGGGCACCCGGTCTGGCTGCGGATATCGCGTCTGCAGCCTGTACGATACATGCGATCAGCGACTGCGGCTCCACATCTCCGTGATGCGACTCCACAGCATTGACAACAATTGCCGGCTCTTTGTACTTGCGGCAGAGATCCGCACCAATCTGGATATGGGATCCTTCCACTTCATGGTCGATCGACTTGCCGATATCATGCAGCAGTCCCGCACGCCTAGCCATGCGGACGTCCAGTCCGATTTCGCCTGCCAGCAGACCGCTCAGCTGTGCCACTTCGATCGAATGCTTCAGTGCATTCTGCCCGTAGCTGGAGCGGAAAATCATGCGGCCGAGGAGTTTCACAAGCTCCGTATGGACGCCGTGAACGCCCACCTCGAGCATGGCGGACTCGCCTTCCTCACGAATGCGGTTGTCGATCTCTTTCCTTGCCTTTTCAACAGTCTCTTCAATGCGGGCCGGATGGATCCGGCCATCGACGATCAGCTTCTCCAGCGTGATTCTGGCCACCTCACGGCGGATCGGGTCAAACGACGACAGAACCACCGCTTCCGGAGTGTCATCTATGATCAGGTCAACGCCTGTTGCCTGCTCAAGTGCACGGATGTTGCGGCCTTCACGGCCGATAATCCGTCCTTTCATCTCATCACCCGGCAGCTCCACTACAGAGATTGTGGATTCGGCTACATGATCTACTGCACATTTCTGAATGGCAGTGACCACATACTCCTGCGCTTTCCGGGCTGCTTCGTCTTTGGCTTTCTCCTCATACTCCTTGCAGAGTCTGGCGGTATCCAGCCGGATTTCGTCTTCAACAGATTTTAAGAGGTATTCTTTTGCTTGTTCGGAGGTAAAACCGGAGATTCTCTCCAGTTCCTGTACGCATTGGTCACGTAATTGATCGATCTGCGCTTCTCTTGCCTTCAGAGCTGTTTCTTTCGATGCGATGTCGTTTTCCCGGCGCTCAAGAGCGTCCGCTTTTCTGTCCACGGATTCTTCCTTGGACAGCACGCGCTTCTCATATTTCTGCAGTTCATTCCGGCGGTCTTTATACTCCCGGTCCCGCTCATTTTTGAGGCGAAGGTTCTCTTCTTTTATCTCCAGAAGAGACTCCTTCTTTTTTGCTTCAGAAGTTTTGATGGCTTCATCTATAATGCTTCTGGCCTGTTCCTCTGCGGTGCCGATTTTCTCAGCGTCCTGTCTGATCTTTTTGGCCACCGCGAGCTTTCCGGAAACCGGAACTGCAATGAGAAGGGCAACGACTGCAGCGACAGCAGCGACAAGCACTGTCATCATTACAGGCGTACCTCCTTATTTAATTGTCATAGTACATCTACAACAAATAAAGTTTATACTTACTTTATTCTTTTGTCAAATGATTTATCCCATAGATTGAAGAAATCTGCCATGATGTGATATGATAACCGCATATTTTTTCAAGAGGTAAAAAAGCATGATCCCCAACGGTTTTTCGTATACGGTCCGCCGCACGAACAGGCGCACCATGGCACTGGAAATCACCCCGGACGGAGAGCTTCTGGTGCGGGCGCCGATGCATGCGACCACGGGACAGATCCGGCAGTTTGTGCGGCAGAACGCGGACTGGATTGAAACGCATATCGAAAAAATGAAGGCGAAAAAAGCCGCCCGGGAGGCGGAAAAAGCGCGGAACCCGGTTCACAGAATGACAGAAGCGGAATTGCGCGCGCTGGCAGAGCAGGCACTGCGGGAAATCCCGCCCAGAGTCCGTCACTTTGCCTCGCAGCTGGGTGTGACGTACGGGCGCATCACCATACGGAACCAGAGAACAAGATGGGGCAGCTGCTCTTCCAAAGGAAATCTCAATTTCAACTGCCTGCTCATGCTGGCGCCGGAAGCCGTCCGGGACTATGTGATCGTCCACGAGCTCTGCCACAGGCTGGAAATGAATCACTCTCCGCGGTTCTGGGCACATGTCGCTTCGGTTCTCCCGGATTACAAAGAGCAGAAAAAATGGCTCCGCGACAACGGGCGGAGCCTGATGGAGCAGATGACGGGCTGAGTTCAGGCCGGCTTGCGCAGCACTGCATACAGCCATTATTCTGCTTTTCTCTTTCTTTTTTTTGCGAGATTCGGAAGCTCTACGCTGGAAGACACCTGCGAGGCAAACTGCGCGTAATTTGACATCTGATTGTCTACCTCAATCTTCTCGCGGTCATTGGTCCGGAGCACAAGGGCCGAGCTGTTGTCGGCACTGTCGCTGTTTTTCTTCACGGAGCGTATCTCACTGAAGGTGGTCTCAAAAGCCTTTCCCCGTGCCGGATGCACCATGATCCTGGATCCCTCCACCGCGACGCGGTGCACCATGGCGCTGCGCAGACGGATGCCGCCCAGAATACCGGACAGCAGGCCTAAGGCCGCCTGTATGCCAATGAAAAGAAGCTGATACTTTGGTGTACCGGCCGCCGGCACAAAACCAAGTGCGATACTGACAGCTGCGCCGGCCAGTATAATCAGAGCCGCCAGGATCGTCTTGGATGCAGGATACCGCATCATATAGCCGTTCCCGCTCTCCCCGATCTGCTTTTCCTCTTTTGTCACCCCGTCCCGGACGGATGTTATCAGAAAAATGCATCCGATCACCAGGCAGAGAATCGCGCCCAGGGCATGCACCAGTATATTCATCATTCCTTCCATTGCTGTTTCACCTCTTTGTCATTATTTCCGTTCACAAGATGAAACCAATCATACCCTAAATCCGGCGGAAAATCAACATGACTGAGGGGCATACGCATTAAGCAGCTCCGGGCAAATATATTCTTTCGGAAAACGCTTGCGCTCTTGTCTACGCTCCGCTTCGGTCCGCGCTAAACGAACGTCCACTGGACGTTCAGCGCCTCGCCGCAGCGGTACTAAG
>CADBNA010000216.1 GCA_902795835.1 uncultured Lachnospiraceae bacterium
CGGTGATGCTTGACACATCCCTCACTCCGGAACTGATTGAAGAGGGCTTTGCGGCGGAGCTGATCAGCAAGATTCAGACCATGCGCAAGGAAGCCGGATTCGAAGTGACAGACCGGATCCGCGTATATGCCGAGGGCAACGACAAGATTGCGGATATCCTGCAGCGAAACCGCGACAGGATCGCGAAGGTCGTTCTGGCAGATGACCTGATATCCGGCAGGACCGCCGGGTATGTCAAGGAGTGGAACATCAACTCCGAAAAGGTCACACTGGGTGTAGAGCGCACAGAATAAAAATGACAGGTACCTTTGGACAATCTAAAAGGAGTATATACGAATGATTAATCCCGAATTTAAGAAAGAAAAATTCAAGAAAGACCTGCGGGACGCCGTAAAAATGCTGTTCCGGACAACACTGGAGGAGGCAACCGCCCACCAGATCTATCAGGCGGTCTGCCATGTTGTCAAGGATGTAATCATCGACAACTGGATGAAAACCCAGCAGCAGATGAAAAAGGATGATCCCAGGATCGTCTACTATATGTCAATGGAATTCCTGACCGGCAGATACCTGGGCAACAATCTGCTGGCGCTGACCGCCTATGATGAGGTTAAGGGTGCGCTCAAGGAGCTCGGCATTGACCTGAATGCCATCGAGGATGAGGAGCGCGACCCGGCGCTCGGCAACGGCGGTCTGGGAAGACTGGCTGCCTGCTTCCTGGACTCCCTCTCTACCCTGGGCTATGTGGCATACGGCTGCGGCATCCGCTACCATTACGGCATGTTTGCCCAGAAGATCAGTGACGGGTTCCAGGTGGAAAAACCGGACAACTGGCTCAGAGACGGCGGGTATCCCTTTGAATTGAAGCGGCCCGAGTATGCCAAAGAGATCAAATTCGGCGGCTATGTGGCAGTAGACTATGATCCGGAGACAGGACGCAATCACTTCCGGCAGGAAGGGTACCAGTCTGTCCGGGCCGTGCCCTATGATCTGCCCGTGGTCGGGTACGGCAACAATGTGGTCAACACGCTCCGCATATGGGATGCGGAGGCGATCAACGATTTTTCCCTGGACTCCTTCGACAAAGGTGATTACCACAAGGCTGTGGAGCAGGAAAACCTGGCAAGGACCATCACAGAGGTTCTCTATCCGAATGACAACCACATGGCCGGCAAGGAGCTCCGTCTGAAACAGCAGTACTTCTTCGTGTCCGCCAGCATCCAGACGGCAATCGCCAAATATAAGAAGAGGCACACGGATATCCGGAAACTGCATGAGAAAGCGGTTTTCCACATGAATGACACACATCCCACACTCACCGTGCCGGAACTGATGCGCATCCTGCTGGATGTGGAAGGACTGGAGTGGGACGAAGCCTGGGAGGTTACGACAAAAGCCTGCGCGTATACCAACCACACCATCATGTCCGAAGCGCTTGAGAAATGGCCGATCGAGCTGTTTTCACAGCTGCTCCCGCGTATCTACCAGATCGTCGAAGAGATCAACCGGCGTTTTGTGAATCAGATCCGCGAGCAGTATCCTGGCAATGAAGACAAGATCCGCAGCATGGCGATCATTTATGACGGCAAGGTGAGGATGGCAAACCTGGCCATCGTCGGAGGCTATTCCGTCAACGGTGTTGCCCGGCTGCATACAGAGATCCTGGAGAAGAGGGAACTGCACGACTTTTATGAGATGATGCCGGAGAAATTCAGCAACAAGACAAACGGCATCACCCAGCGCCGTTTCCTGCTGCACGGCAATCCGCTTCTGGCAGAGTGGGTTACGGATCATGTAGGGCAGGAATGGGTAACGGATCTTCCGACCATCAGCAGACTTGAGAACTATGCCGATGAGAAAAAGGCCCAGGCACAGTTCATGAACATCAAGTATCAGAACAAAGTGCGCCTTGCAAAATATATACTGGAACACAATGGGATCGAAGTGGATCCCCGCTCGATCTTCGATGTGCAGGTCAAGCGTCTGCATGAGTACAAGCGGCAGCTGCTGAACATCCTGCATGTTATGTACCTGTACAATCAGCTGCGCGAGCATCCGGAGATGCCGTTCTATCCGCGGACCTTTATCTTTGGCGCCAAGGCAAGCGCCGGCTATGAGCGGGCAAAGAAGATCATCAAGCTGATCAACAATGTGGCAGATGTAATCAACCGGGACACGTCCATCAAAGGAAAACTGAAGGTTGTTTTCATTGAGGACTATCGTGTCAGCAACGCAGAACTGATTTTTGCCGCGGCGGATGTGTCAGAGCAGATTTCCACCGCCAGCAAAGAGGCTTCCGGCACCAGCAACATGAAGTTTATGCTGAACGGAGCCCTGACCCTGGGCACAATGGACGGCGCGAATGTAGAGATTGTCGAAGAGGTCGGAGAGGAGAACGCGTTCATCTTCGGTCTGTCAGCCGACGAAGTAATCAACTATGAGCGCTGCGGCGGATATGATCCGATGCAGTACTTCAACAATGATCCGGATATCCGTCAGGTGCTGATGCAGCTCATCAACGGCATGTATTCCGGAGGAGATATGGAGCTGTTCCGGGATCTGTACAATTCCCTGCTGTACGGCAACGGCAACCGCCCGGACGTTTATTTCATCCTTGCGGATTTCAAGCCGTATGCACAGGCGCAGGAACGTGTCGAAGCCAGATACAGGGATGAAGCCGCCTGGGCAAAGAGCGCGATCCTGAATATCGCCCATGCCGGCAAGTTCAGTTCAGACCGCACCATCCAGGATTATGTCGACGACATCTGGAAAACCGAGCCAATTACTGTGCAATAAAGCAGGCAACTTACAAAGAATAGTCTTTCAATTTTAATGAAGTTGTAATATTATTGTATGTAGGGTTTTATTCTTAAAATTGGGGAGTATAGACAATCAGTAAGTAATTGGGAGGCAGTAGCTGTGGACAAGACAGAATACAACCAGAAGCTGGATGAGCTTTCGGCCAGTGTACAGGACAAGGACTATGCGCGCGCCCTTGAGATCGTGGATTCGATTGACTGGCGCAGGGTCAAGAGTATACGCACGCTGAATATGGCCGCGGATGTATATGAACGCAATAAAGAGTACGAGAAAGAAAGGGAGGTGCTCAAGATTGCGTATAATCATTCATCCATAGGCAGGGGGGTTTTGTCACGGCTCGTAGAAGTAAACCTGAAAATGGGCGATGTGGACGAGGCGGAACGGTATTTCCGGGAATTCTCCAAGGTCGCCCTGAATGACAATTCCCGCTGTCTGCTGCAGTATAAGCTTTACAAAGCCAAAAATGCGCCTCTGGATGCCCAGATCGCGGTACTCGAGGAATACAGGGAGCGGGAGTATACAGAACGCTGGGCCTATGAACTGGCCAAGCTGTATGCAAAGGCCGGCGACAGACAGAAGTGTGTGGAGACATGTGACGATCTGATCCTCTGGTTCAGTGAGGGAAAATATGTCGTGCGTGCCATGGAGCTGAAGATGCGCTTTGAGCCCCTTACCCCATCGCAGAAAGCTCTGTATTCCGAGATCCGCGCGACCGGCTACCGCCAGAATAAGGCAGAGGAGACCGAAGAGGCGCAGGTCCCGGCAGGGGATGTCCCGCAGGAGATAACAGATGTGACTCCGGATACGGCCGCCATGTCGGAAGCGGATATGGACGCTGAGCGGATTGCCCGCATTCTTTCCGGTGAATACAACCCGGATGAAGAAGAGAACGCAGCAGAGACGGAAGAGGCAGCCGCAGCCGCGGCTGAGCCGCCTGCAGAGGAAGAAATCCATGCGGCGGAACCGGAAGAAGCCGTAGAAAAAGCAGAAGTAACAGAAGAAGCTCCTGCCCCCGTGGATCTCAGCGGCCTGGATGACGATGAAGACGAAGAGGAAGAAGAACTGGCCTCAGATGCAGCCGCTTTCCGCGCTGAACGCACATCCCGTGCGGAGCGCGCCGCACATGCAGAGCCGGAAGCATTCCGGAACCGCATCTTCCGCAGCTTCCAGGATGTATTCTCCAACCTGTCAAAGGATGACACGGATGAAAGAATTGAACGTCCGGAGGAGAATGACGAAGATATTGCGGAGGATGAAAACGAACTGAATTATCGGGTGCGTGAGCTGGAGCCGGAAGAAGAAGCCGGAGAAGCGCCGGCAGAGGGCGCCGGCCGCTCGCAGTATGCCGGTATGAAGACGGAAGATTTCAATCTGGATGACTTCCTGTCCGAGACGATGGGATCCTTTGCAGGGGAACTGGCCTCCGGCAGCTTTGCCGGGGCGTCTACGACAGACCCGGCCCAGGACAGCGGCAGCATGGACCTTTCGGGTCTGAATACAGCCGTTTCCGCAGCCGGCAGAGAAGAGGCGGATACACACGGCGCCGGACTGGTTGCCCCCAGCGTAGAGGAGAGCCTGGCCGCGCTGCGCTTTGAATTCCCCGAGGAGAAAGAAGGAGCGGCTGCAGACGAAGAGACTTCCGGAAACACCGGTTTATCGGAGGATATGCCGTCGGCTCCGGAGATCAGTACCCGGGCGGACGCCGCCATCCGGGAAGCAGAGCAGAAAGAAACGGAAGAGGAGGCATGGACAGAAGCGGAAATGCCGCTTGAGGAGGCGCCTCTGTATGACGAAGAGCTGGAAGTTCCGGATCCCGAGCCCACAGAGGAAGACAAGCGGTCCCGGACCATTACGCTCAGCAAGATCGGCCAGAACACGGTTCCGGTATCTCTGAACCAGATTCTGGACTCCGAGACGCCGGAAGAGCGCAGGATCCGTATCCTGAACAAGGCCAGACCGACCCGCATGAGTGAGGAACAGCTGGGAATCTTTACCTATTTTGCCCGCATTCCCGGTATGGACACGCAGATTCTGGAGGCACTCAATGGCGTATACCGCCATGCCGGCGAGCGCACCAGCCTCCACGGAAACATTGCCGTTATGGGAGCTGTCGGTACGGGGAAATCCCGTCTGACAAAGGGCCTGATTATTGCCATGTGCCGTGATATGGGCCTGGAGGCGGCAAAGGTGGCCAGAATCAGCGGCGGCGAAATGAACAAAAAAGACCCGGCGCAGGTCGTCAGCCGGATGGCAGGCGGTTTTCTGGCGATTGAAGATGTTAGCCTGATGACGGCCGATACAGTGGAGAAGCTGAACCAGGCAATGGAGTTCCGCACAGACTGTATGGTTCTGGTCATTGAAGATGAGAAGTCAAATATGCGGGCCTTCCTGAAAAAGCATCCGCAGTTTGCGGCAAAATTCGAAAAGGTGATTTCCATTCCGGTCTTCACAAATGATGAGCTGGTGACCTTTGCCCGCACCTATGCGACCGAAAACGGATGCAAGATGGATGATCTCGGAATTCTGGCCCTGTATACCAAGATCGGAAACAACCAGACGGAAGAAGAGCCCATGACCATTGCCCGGGTAAAGGATATGGTGGATGATGCCATTCACCACGCAAGCCGCGGCCGCAAGAAGAATCGACGAGGCAGGGACAGAGACAGATGGATCATCCTTCACGAGAAGGATTTTGAGTAAAAGTATGGAAAAAAAAGCTCCGTGGCTGGGTACGCCGGCCAGGACAATTGAAATACTGCAGAAATACGGATTTCACTTTCAAAAAAAATACGGGCAGAACTTCCTGATTGATCCGCATGTACTGGAAAAGATCATACGGATCGCCGACATCAGCGAAGACGACTGTGTATTGGAGATTGGGCCAGGGATCGGAACCCTGACCCAATATCTGGCTTATGCGGCGAAACAGGTGTGTGCAGTGGAAATCGATGCCATGCTGATTCCGATTCTGGAGGAAACGCTGCAGGACTGGGACAATGTGAAGGTGGTGCATGCGGACATTCTGAAAACGGATCTGGATGCCCTGCTGTTTGGCTGCGGAGGCGGACGGCCGGTCAAGGTTGCGGCGAACCTTCCCTACTACATTACCACGCCTATCCTGATGACACTGCTGGAGAGCCGCCTGCCTGTTTCTTCTGTCACGGTCATGGTGCAGAAGGAGGTGGCGGAGAGGATGCAGGCTGCACCCGGAACGCGTGAATACGGCGCGCTCTCACTGGCGGTTCAGTACTATTCGGAACCGCACCTGGAGGCACAGGTCCCTCCGAACTGTTTTATACCCAGGCCCGGTGTGGGGAGTGCCGTCATTCGTCTGGACTGCCGCCCGGAACAGAGCGGTAGGGTCCGGGATGAGAAGCTGCTGTTTGCGCTGATCAGGGCAGCATTCGGCCAGAGGCGGAAGACACTGCTGAACAGTGTCAGCCACGGCCTGCAGATGGGCGGCACAGTCATCACAAAGGAGAGGCTTCTTCAGGCGATCCGCAGCTGCGGACTGCCCGATGCAGTGCGGGGAGAAGCGCTTTCTCTGGAACAATTCATTCTTCTGGCGGATACCCTGTCGGAGGATGCGAAAGGAGCAAAACAATGATCTGTGTAAAATGCGGAAGAAAAATCAGAGACGATGCAGAGTTCTGCAGCTATTGCGGGATGAAGACATCTGTCAGTTACGATATGGACAAGGATCAGCCAGACCGGAGAAAGAGGGATTCGTACGACGACCGCGATGACCGGTATGATGACGAGTACGACGACCGCGACGACCGGTACGACGATGAATACGATGACCGCGGCGACCGGTATGATGACGAATACGATGACCGCGATGACGGAGAATATGATGACCGCGGCGACCGGTATGACGACGAATACGATGACCGCGATGACGGAGAATATGACGACCGCGGCGACCGGTATGACGACGAATACGATGACCGCGATGAAGGAGAATATGACGACCGCGGCGACCGGTATGACAACGAATACGATGACCGTGATGACGGAGAATTTGACGACCGCGGCGACCGGTATGACGATGAGTATGATGACCGCGATGACCGGTATGATGACGGATATGACAGGCGCAGGGCAGTCATAGCAAGACGGGAAGAAGAGATTCACAGAAAAGATGTCAACAAGGTGAAGATTCTCGCAGGAGTGATTGCCGCGGTTCTTGTGATTGCCGCCCTGGGGGGCTATTTCCTGACCAGCCGGCTTTTGGCGCCCAGAAAAGCCAGAGAAAACATCCGGCAGGGCGACCAGTATCTGGAGGCGCAGAATTATGAAGCAGCTGCGGAAGCCTATGGAAAGGCTGCCGACAGGGATCCTTCAAATGCCAATGCATACACCGGCCTCGGAAAGGTATACACCGCACAGGCAGCTGATACCATGAAGGACAACAAGGCTGAAGCGCAGACCACTCTGAAAAAGGCGGAACAGGCATACCGCTCCGCAATTTACAAAGACAAAAACGATCCGCAGGCCTGGTACGGTCTCGGCCAGGTACAGACGCTGCAGGCACAGGCCGTGCAGCAGGAGAACCCTGCGCAGGCAAGACAGTATTATCAGGAAGCGATTCAGAGCTATGAGGCCCTGAGGGCTATCGATCTCCGTCCGGAGGATGATACACGCCCGGATGCTCCGCCGGTGGAACTGCCGGATCCGGAGAAGGAAATAGAAGAGCTGAGAAGACAGCTGGCAGAACTGGAAAGTGCACATCAGGAGCTGCTGCAGCAGACCCAGGAGGCACAGGTGTCTCAGGATACGCAGACGGCTCCGGATACGCAGACGGCTCCGGATACGCAGACGGCTCCGGATACGCAGACGGCTCCGGATACGCAGACGACTCCGGATACACAGACGGCTCCGGATACGCAGACGGCTC
>CADBNA010000217.1 GCA_902795835.1 uncultured Lachnospiraceae bacterium
CCGTCCAGATAGATTTCTCCATCCGCAAAACGAACGGAAGAATCTCCACCCAGAAGGAACGTATCCACGTAAAGGCCGCGCACGGTCGTCCTCCACGGTCCGATGGAAATGCCCTGACTGGCTGTCAGCGGATGCCCGTCCCGGATCAGGGCTACGTCCGTTGTCGTGCCGCCCATATCCACAATAATCGCATTTTCTTCCCGGGTCAGGACGCTGCCTCCGATAGCACTTGCCGCAGGTCCAGACAAAAGTGTCTCTACCGGCACATCTCTGGTCATCAGCTCAGACATCAGGCTGCCGTCGCTCCGGACAATGGCAAGAGGCACATCCAGGCCCCTCTCCCGCAGCGCCGCTCTGACTGCCTGCAGAAATTCATCGATCAGCGGAACCAGCCGGGCATTGAGCAGTGTGCCGGCTCCCCGCTTGAGAACATCGACCTCGTCAAACAGATCATAGGCTGTCGTAACGGGAACGCCCAGCTCATCACGCAGGATATCCTTTGCGCGCCTCTCCAGCCGTCCGCCGTCCGCGCGGGGATAAATCTGCGTAACGCCGACAGCGGCACAGTCGCGAAACCATTCATGCGCATGTGCCATCAGGCTGTCCCAGTCCGGTTCCTCGGGATTCGCATACAGGTTCTCGGGCTTTCCGTCTATAAAAACCAGCTGACTCAGGTCCCGCAGGCCATAACTTGCATACACCTGTTCCAGATTGGCCATGTGGTCCGGCTGCATGCCGATCATCAGGCACTTCGCCCTGCTTCCCTTATCCTCCAGACAGGCATTGGTTGCCAGCGTCGTGGAAAGAGCGATCAGCTCGGCTCTTTTCACCAGTTCCGGATACATCTGGTCCAGGACCGCCGCCACGCACACCTCCAGATTGTGCCGGGTCGTCAGTGTCTTGCCGGAGCAGAGCACTCTGCGCTCATCCATATCATAAACGACCGCGTCTGTATAGGTGCCGCCTGTATCGATTCCGATTCCTATCATTTCTTCTTACCTCATACTGCTTTGTATTTCTCTTACTGCATGGCCGAGAGGCTTTTCCTTATCCGCTGATGAGCCGGCCTTTTTTACCGTCGATAACCCGGAGGCTCTGCCTTATCCGCCGATGGACCAGGTTTCCCTCGGCTGCACGCTGATCTGAATGTGGCAGTCTTCCGCGGACCCGTCATTGATGCTCATCGTATAATCGACACCGCAGCTGATGCGCGTCTCTTCTTCTTCCAGTGACACGGAAGTGGCGGAAATGCCGATCAGCATATGTCCCATAGGCGTATCATAGGATGTGACCACACGCCGGTCAGGCTCAAAAAGCATCTCCGAATTGATCAGGCCTTTGCGATGTACCATCAGCCGCCGGTCTGAAAACTTGAAGATGCTGCGCGTCTTTTCCTCAAAACCTTCCACGGCCTCTTCAAAGACCAGATAATGCTGTCCGTTTTTCTGAAAATACCGGCCTCCGGTCACAATTTCCACCGGATCTCCCGCATCATCCTGGTGATCGTGAAAGCCCTGAAGTGTGATAATTACGTCTTTTGTCATGTAAGTCTCCTGCAATATTATTTATCCGGCAGGGCAGGAAATGCCCGTATCCGCATCTTTCTTCACCGGGTCAGAATCAATTTCTGCGGCGGCTCAGTACTCTTCAATCTGCACCAGTTTTGTCGCGCCCGTATCATATGGCAGAATCGAATCTGCGAACCGGTGAAATTTTTCCACGGAATCACTGGCATAGAAACTGTGCCTGTCGCTGCTCTCCACATCAGCCGCCCACTCATGCCGCATTCCCCGTGCGTCCAGCAGGCGCCCCAGTGCCAGGGCGGTCTCATAGGCGGGGTTAATCAGCGTCACGCCCTCTCCGACCATCCGCCGGAGCAGGCGCCGGAGAAGCGGATAATGCGTGCAGCCCATGATCAGCGTGTCAATATCCTTCTTCAGCAATTCATCCAGATAGCGCGCAGCGACTGTCTCCGTCACCGGATCATCCGTCCACCCCTCTTCTACCAGCGGCACAAACAGGGGACAGGGACGACCGTATACTTCTATCTCCGGATCTGCGCTGCAGATCAGCTGCGTATACAATCCGCTGTGAATCGTACTCTCCGTGGCAATCACACCGATTTTTTTATTTCTGGTCGCCTTTATGGCCATATCCGCCCCCGGCCGCACCACCCCGATGATCGGTATGTCCAGCTCCTGCTCAATCACGTCCAGCGCCAGGGCGCTGGCCGTATTGCACGCCACGACGATCGCTTTTACATGCTTCGTGAGCAGAAAACGGACAATCTGCCGCGAATAGCGGATGATGGTATTCTGTGATTTACTTCCGTATGGCACCCGCGCCGTATCTCCGAAATACACAATCTGTTCATCCGGAAGATTGCGCATAATCTCCCTTGCCACCGTCAGACCGCCCAGTCCGGAATCAAATACGCCGATCGGTCTGTTGTCATAAAGCTGTTCTGTATCCATCTGAAGGCTCCCATCTGTTATTTAGAAATGTGCTTTTAATGTCTCTTTCCGGGCTTTCTGCCGGTTCCCCTGTACATTGCCTGGAAACAGTCTTCGCAGACGCCGAACCGGTGATTCCACGGCAGCGGCGCGCCGCAGTTGGAGCAGCGTTTTTCCTGCAGGCTCTGCCTGTCCAGAATGGCAGTGATCTGCGCGGAAATATCTCTTTTGGCCCGCAGGACATCGGGCAGTTCTTCCGGATGATCAAACCGGTCCATATAATAAAAGGTAAGATCTGCCACGCGAAAAGCCTCTTCCAGATCCGGCATGTCATCGGCCGTCACATTCTCCCGGGGCCACTCCAGGGCAATCTCATCCATGGTCACACGGCCGTTCTCCAGTTCTGCCTGGAAAAACATCCTCCACAGGCGCCGCAGACGGCTGTCCTCCTCATCAAAAGGAATCGTAATGAACCGGTATGTCAGCAGCTTGTCATCCGTAGAGCGCTCCAGCTCCTGACAAAGCGCGATCTCCCGCTTCAGATCTGATTTCTGGAAGCCTTCCTGAACGGGAATGTCATTCCACTTTTTCAGGATCTCGGAGAGTGGCGCTTCCAGGCTGATCAGCTGCTCGGGAAAGCCTATGACAGCCTCCCGGATATCCGGCACCCTCAGGCGCATCTTGCTGCGGATAAACCGCATGCCGTCAAAAGCATTGTACCAGCCGGTATCGTACAGGCCGAAGCGGCCGGCCCTTCCCGCGATCTGCTGTACCTCATCCGCATGCAGATACCGCACGCCCTTGCCGTCATATTTGCTGGTCTGCAGAAAGACCACTCTTCTGGCAGGCAGGTTCAGGCCCATGCCGATCGCATCGGTTGCCACGACAACCTGCGTCTCCCCTTCCAGAAATTTTCGCGCCTCTTCGTGACGCACGTCATAGGGAAGCGCGCCATAGACAATGCTGCATTTCCAGCCGTGACGCTGCAGCTCCGAAGCCACCGCATGCACATCCTTTTTGGTAAAGACAATCAGAGCGTCCTTTTCCTTTACGGAATACAGCGACTGGAAGCGCTGCTGATCCGGAAGAAGCGGAACCTGCCTGTCATGGTATACCACTTCCCAGGTATCGCCGCAGGCATTGATCAGCTTCTTGAGCACCTTCTCAGCATGCGCGGCCGCGCAGACATGCACTTCCTCCGCCTGAATGCCGAGAATCGCCGAGGTCCAGGCTCCGCCGCGGAAAGGATCGCTGATCATCTGTGCTTCATCGATCACAGCCGTGTAGTAGAAACGGGTGGGATCCATCATTTCTACCGTTGACGCCTGATAGAGAGCATTCTCTACCTCCAGCGTCTCTTCCCCTGTTCGCAGGCGGCAGGGATACCCGGCAGCGTTCATCGACTCATACTGTTCAAATGCCAGGAGACGCAGAGGGCCCAGATAAATGCCGCCGGGCGAGCGCTTCATCGCCTGCATGGCATGATAGGTTTTGCCGGAATTCGTTGGTCCGATGTGCAGGACAAAATGCCGCTTCATCCTGCGGGTGGCAGGATACAGATCGACATAGTTATCCGGGATGGAATCCAGCATATTGGACTGCAGATGCTCAATCAGCTTCAGTTCATTCTGGATCTCGCTGACCATCTCCCTGTAGCGGCCGTTTTTGGAAATCAGGGTACCGATATGCTCCAGGGAATATCTGCGGTCGAGATCATCAATGATTCTTTCCGGGATGTGCAGGTGCTCCACGATGACATCTGTGCGTCTGTACACATAGCCGGTTTCGTCTGCCGTCATCAGGGCGTCAAGCTCCGGATACAGGCGGCACATCTCGGTAATCAGAAATTTCCGCATGCTGACATGACGGAAAATCAGAGTGTTCAGGTATTTCTGGGTGATGATCCGGTTCCGGTCGGCCATCGACTGCACATAATCTTTCAGCTCAAATTTGGACCGGACGCCGATATTGGCCTGCTGTCCGATCCAAAGCACGCCGCTGCTGTACTGCCGCTGCAGTTTTTTGTCAACAGCCCTGTACAGATCGCGGTAATGCTCTTTC
>CADBNA010000218.1 GCA_902795835.1 uncultured Lachnospiraceae bacterium
TGCGCCGTACTCAGCATCAGTTTGATACGGTTGAGCTGATTCACCTCAGAAGCGCCGGGATCATAGTCGATGGCAACGATATTGGCCTTCGGGTAGGTCTTGCGGATCTCTTTTATCACGCCTTTTCCGACAATGTGGTTCGGCAGGCATCCGAAAGGCTGGATGCACACGATATTCATCACGCCGCTGTGGATCAGCTCCATCATCTCGCCCGTCAGGAACCAGCCTTCGCCGGTCTGATTGCCGATGGAGACGATGGGAGAGGCGTATTCCGCCAGCTCATTGATCCGTGCATTCGGCGTAAAATGGTGACTGTGGATGAGTTCATCATTTGCGGCTTTCCGGATCAGGTTGACGCTTTTGATGCTGAGGTTGCACAGCAGCCGGGACTTCCTGGAGGCCCCCAGGTGTTCTGCCCTGAAATTGGTATTGTAGAAACTGTACATAAAGAAATCGACAAAATCAGGCACCACGGCTTCCGCGCCCTCGGCTTCCAGCAGGTCAACCAGATGGTTGTTTGCGGCCGGGGCGTACTTTACAAGTATCTCGCCCACGATTCCCACGCGCGGTTTCTTTTCGTCTGTGATAGGAAGGCGGTCGAAATCACGGATAACCGCACGGCACAGCTTCTGGAATTTCCCAAGTGAGATGCTCCTGCCGGTCAGGAAGCGGATTGCGATTTCTTCCCATTTCTTGTGGAGGTGATTGGCAGAGCCGGGAACCTTCTCATAAGGCCGCATGCGGTACAGGCACTTCATGAAGACATCGCCGATAACGGCGGCGTAAACGACGCGCACTGCGACCTTCGGTGTGATTCTGAATCCGGGATTGCTCTCCAGGCCGACGACATTCAGCGATATTACGGGAATCTGCTCCATGCCCGCTTTCTTCAGAGCCCGCCGGATAAAAGCAATATAATTCGAAGCGCGGCAGCCGCCTCCGGTCTGGCTCATGATGACAGCTGTGCGGTCCATGTCGTATTCTCCGGACTGCAGAGCTTCCATAATCTGTCCGACTACCAGAAGGGAAGGATAGCAGGCATCATTGTTGACATAACGAAGGCCGACATCTACAGAATCCTTGTTATCATTCGGCAGGACAACCAGATTGTATCCGCCGGTATTAAAGGCCTTTTCAATCAGCGAAAAATGGATCGGGGACATCTGCGGGCAGAGTATGGTATATCCCGCTTTTTTCATGTCCTGGGTAAAGATTACTCTCTCCAGGGCGGAATTCCGTATTTTTCTGGGCTGCGGATTTTTTTCACGCGCGCGGAGAGCTGCCAGAAGGGAGCGCACCCTGATTCTGGCCGCACCAAGATTGTTTACTTCATCGATCTTCAGTACAGTATATATTTTTCCGCTTCCGGACAGAATCTCATAGACCTGGTCCGTTGTGACGGCATCCAGCCCGCAGCCAAAGGAATTCAGCTGGATCAGGTCCAGATCATCCCGGGTCTTGACATAATTGGCAGCCGCGTACAGCCTGGTGTGATACATCCACTGGTCATTGACGCGGATCGGCCTCTCTACGGCGGCCAGATGGGAGACAGAGTCCTCTGTCAGTACGGCAACCTCGTAGGAATTGATCATGTCGGGGATGCCGTGGTGGATTTCCGGATCAATGTGGTAAGGCCGGCCGGCCAGGACAATGCCGCGGTGACCGGTTTCTTTCATCCAGGCCAGCGTTTCTTCACCCTTCTGGCGGATGTCTTCACGAACCTGTTCCATTTCAGCCCATCCCGCGTGTGCGGCTTTCCGCACTTCCGCCTCCGGGATGAAGGCAAAGACTTTTACCAGCTCGTCCGCAAGAATTTTCTCGCTTGTGAGGGCCAGAAACGGATCCATGAAACGGATGGACGGATCCGACAGGGACTCTACGTTATTCTTGATGTTCTCGGCATAAGAGGTGACAATCGGGCAGTTGTAGTGGTTGACGGAATTGCGGAATTCTTTCCTCTCAAAGGGGATGCACGGATAAAAGATAAAATGAACGCCCTGCCGGAGAAGCCATTCAATATGTCCGTGCGCAATCTTGGCCGGATAGCAGGCAGTGTCGCTGGGGATCGACTCGATACCCAGTTCATAGATCCGCCGCGTGGAGGCAGGAGAGAGCACGACGCGGTAGCCCAGCTCTGTGAAGAACCGGAACCACAGCGGGTAATTCTCATACATGTTCAGAACGCGGGGAATGCCCACCGTTCCTCTTGGGGCATCTGCCTCGCCCAGAGGCTCGTAGCCAAAGAGCCGGTCATATTTGTACTCAAACAGATTCGGGATGTGTTTGGCATTCTTCTCTTTGCCGAGTCCACGCTCGCATCGGTTGCCGCTGATGTACTGACGGCCGCCGGAGAAGCGGTTGACGGTCAGCCGGCACCGGTTTGTACAGCCCTTGCAATAGGCCATCTTTGTGGAGTACTGAAGGGTGTTGACTTTTGCGATCGGAAGCATGGATGTAGTCCTGCCGTCACAGCGGTCACGCGCTATGAGGGCAGCGCCGAATGCGCCCATAATGCCGGCGATGTCCGGACGGATCGCCTCACAGTCGGCAATCCTCTCGAAACTCCGCAGGACGGCATCATTGTAAAAGGTGCCGCCCTGCACCACAATATGCCTGCCCAGTTCGGAGGCATCGGAAACCTTGATTACCTTGTAGAGTGCATTCTTGATAACCGAGTAGGCCAGACCGGCGGAAATATCCGCAACAGAGGCCCCTTCCTTCTGCGCCTGCTTGACCTTGGAATTCATGAAGACCGTGCATCGGGTACCCAGATCAATGGGATGCTCCGCAAACAGGGCTTCTTTTGCAAAATCCTGGACACTGTAATCCAGCGACTGGGCGAAATTCTCAATAAACGAGCCGCAGCCGGAAGAGCAGGCTTCATTCAGCTGCACGCTTTCTACGGCATGGTCCCGGATCTTGATGCATTTCATGTCCTGTCCGCCGATGTCCAGAATGCAGTCTACATCCGGGTCAAAAAAGGCAGCGGCCGTATAGTGGGCAACGGTTTCGACTTCACCCTCATCCAGCAGCAGGGCTGATTTAATCAGCTGCTCGCCATAGCCGGTGGAGCAGGACCAGGCGATATGGGCATTCTCCGGCATATGGGCATAGATATCCTGGACGGCCCGTATGGTGGTCGCCAGCGGATTTCCGTGATTATTATCATAGAAGGAATAGAGCAGGGAGCCGTCTTCTGCAATCACGGCGGCTTTTGTAGTCGTGGAACCTGCGTCAATTCCCAGATAGCAGCTGCCGGCATAAGAGGAAAAATCCTCCGTGTGCACTTTGTGCCGGCTCTGGCGGTCGAGGAACGCGTCATACGCTTCCCGGCTGTCAAAGAGAGGCTCCATGCGCGCCACCTCAAAATCCATCCGTATTCCGTGACGCAGGCGGCTGCACAGATCGCTCACGGAGACCGGCAGCGTGCCGTCTTCTGCATTCAGTGCGGATCCGACTGCGGCAAACAGATGTGAGTTCTCCGGTATGATTGCATGTTCCTCATCCAGCCGGAGCGTGCGGATGAAACAGGCGCGGAGCTCCGACAGGAAGTGCAGCGGTCCGCCCAGAAATGCCACATAGCCGCGGATCGGCTTTCCGCATGCCAGTCCGGAGATGGTCTGGTTGACGACAGCCTGGAAAATGGATACGGACAGATCCTCGCGCGTCGCTCCTTCATTGATCAGAGGCTGAATATCTGTCTTTGCAAAGACGCCGCAGCGGGCGGCGATGGGATATATTGCCTGGTAGTTTTTGGCATACTCATTGAGTCCGGAGGCGTCCGTCTGCAGAAGACTGGACATCTGGTCAATAAAAGAACCCGTACCGCCGGCGCATACGCCATTCATACGCTGTTCAATATTGCCGTTTTCAAAATAGATGATCTTGGCATCTTCTCCGCCCAGCTCGATGGCCACATCGGTCTGCGGAGCCTGATGCTGAAGGGCGGAGGAGACAGCGATAACTTCCTGCACAAAGGGCACTTCCAGGTTTTTGGCAAGAGTCAGCCCGCCGCTGCCTGTAATGACCGGACGGACACAGAGCTCTCCCAGCTGTTCCGAAGCTTCTTCCAGAAGATCGGCCAGCGTTTCCTGTATCCGGGCAAAATGTCTTTTATAATCGGAAAAAAGAAGATCGCGGTTCTCATCCAGAATGGCAATCTTCACCGTTGTAGATCCGATATCAATACCAAGTGTGCAGTTCCGGGCAGTTTCCTCCCGAACGGCCTTCACATCGGTGCTTTTATTTGCAGCAGTCATATCCCAAAGTGCTCTCCATAATAGTTGAACTTTAGCATCCGTTAATCATAGCACAGGAAAAAAAAGGATGCAATGCTATCGTTTTTGTGTGGTTTTGTGGTACACTCTACTGAACATGTTGGGATAGTATTGACAGAATATTCGGGAGAGACAATGGCTGAGTATATTCTGAAAAAGACAGAAGGCAGGGCAAAGAGAGCCGAATACCGGACCGTTCACGGAACGGTGCAGACGCCGGTGTTTATGAACGTGGGAACGGCTGCAGCGATCAAGGGCGCTGTGTCCACGGAAGACCTGGAGAAGATAGGAACACAGATTGAACTTTCCAACACCTATCATCTGCACGTGCGGCCCGGCGACGAGATAGTAAAGAAAATGGGCGGCCTTCAGCGGTTTATGTCGTGGGATCGTCCGATTCTCACAGACTCCGGCGGATTTCAGGTGTTTTCTCTTGCAAGCCTCCGGCAAATCCGTGAGGAGGGCGTGGCATTCCGCTCTCATATAGACGGACGCCGGATCTTTATGGGACCGGAGGAGAGTATGCAGATCCAGTCGAATCTGGCCTCTACCATCGCCATGGCCTTTGATGAATGCCCGCCCAGCACGGCAAAGAGAGAGTACGTGCGCAGATCTGTTGAACGGACGACCCGGTGGCTGCAGCGATGCCAGACCAGGATGGCGGAGCTCAATGCCCGTGAGGATACCATCAACCGTCACCAGCTTCTGTTCGGCATCAACCAGGGTGCGATTTTTCCTGATATCCGCATCATGCATGCCAGGCAGATCCGGGAATTCGGCCTGGACGGATATGCTGTGGGCGGCCTGGCGGTCGGAGAGACGCATGAGCAGATGTATGATATTCTGGACCGGGTTGTGCCGGAACTGCCGCAGGATAAACCTACCTATCTGATGGGGGTCGGAACGCCGGCCAATATTATTGAAGGCGTGTACCGCGGCATTGACTTTTTTGACTGTGTCTACCCCAGCAGGAACGGACGTCACGGGCATGTATATACCCGGACGGGACACCTGAATCTGTTTAACGCGAAGTATGAAACGGATGACCGCCCGATTGATGAAGGCTGCAGATGTCCGGCCTGTACCCGTTACAGCAGGGCTTATATCAGGCATCTTCTGAAAGCGAAGGAGATGCTGGGCATGCGTCTGTGTGTGCTGCACAACCTGTACTTTTACAACCATCTGATGGAAGAGATACGTACGGCACTGGACGAGGGACGATTCGGGACATTCAGGAAGGAAGCGCTGGAAGACCTGGAATCGGGAGAACATTAGAAGAGGAACCGTGATTGTTTTTTTTTCAGACCGGGAAGAAAAATGTTCTTGCCCTGCGTCTTCGCTTTGTGTATATTAGATTATAACGTGCTGCCGGGATGGTCAGGCATCCTTACGGCTGATTCGAACCCTGTGACGGATAAGTAACAGGGAAAACTATCATCTATACCAGGAGGAAAACGGATATGGTTTTTGCAGGTTCAGGGACGGCTGCCGGCAGTCTGAGTATGGTGTTTATGATGCTGGCGCTTTTCGGCATCATGTATTTTATGATGATCCGCCCTCAGAACAAGGAGAGAAAGCGCATACAGGAAATGCATGCTTCCATGGAGGTCGGGGACGCCGTAGTAACAACAGGCGGCTTTTACGGCATACTCATTGATGTCGGCGAGGAAGATGTAATTGTCGAATTCGGCAACAACAAAAACTGCCGCATTCCGATGAGAAAGGAAGCCATCGCCCAGATTGAGAAGCCGGGCGAAGCGGCTGCAGCAGCAGCGGAAAAGAAAGAAGATAAAAAAGATAATAAGAGAGAAAAGAAATAATACATGCGAAGGGCAGTCGTCTGTAGGGAGCAATGCTGCAGAGGACTGCCGTTTTTATCCGGGCATATGAAAAGGAGGCTTCAGATGGATCGAAAAATCGGATTGATATACGGAGACGGCATCGGGCCGGAAATCGTCCGGGAGGCAAAAAAGGTGCTGGATGCAGTATGCAGCAGATACGGGCACACCTTCACCTACGAGAGGCTGCTGCTTGGCGGCGAGTCTATTGACGCTTCCGGGTATCCGATTACAGACGAGACGATTGAAAAGGCAAAAACCTGCGACGCTGTCCTGATGGGATCGATCGGCGGGGATGCAAAGACATCACCCTGGTACAGATTAGAACCCTCCCGCCGTCCTGAGGCGGGCCTTCTGGGAATCCGGAAGGCGCTCGGACTGTTTGCCAATCTGCGCCCTGCCTATCTGTACAATGAGCTGCGTGCCGCCTGCCCGCTCCATGAATCCGTGATCGGGGAAGAGGGATTTGACATGATCATCGTGAGGGAACTCACGGGCGGCCTGTATTTCGGGGCGAGAAAGACAGAACTGGTGGACGGCGTCATGACTGCGACAGACACGCTCACCTACAATGAAAATGAGATCCGGCGAATCGCCCGCAGGGCATTTGAGATCGCCGGCAAAAGAAGAAACAAGGTTACCAGCGTTGACAAGGCCAATGTTCTGGACTCCTCCCGTCTGTGGCGGAAGGTTGTTACGGAAGTGTCTGCAGATTATCCCGGCGTGGCGCTGGAGCATATGCTTGTGGATAACTGCGCCATGCAGCTGGTGCGCGATCCCAAACAGTTTGATGTAATTCTCACGGAAAACATGTTCGGCGATATTCTTTCTGATGAAGCAAGTATGGTAACGGGCTCCATCGGGATGCTCTCTTCTGCCAGCCTGAATGAGACGAGCTTTGGCCTGTATGAACCCAGCCACGGGTCCGCTCCTGATATTGCGGGAACCAATCAGGCCAACCCGATTGCAACCATTTTGTCCGCAGCCATGATGCTCCGGTTCTCACTGAATCTGGACCGGGAAGCGGATGCAGTTGAAGCAGCGGTACAAAAAGCCCTTTCTGACGGATACAGAACCGGTGATATCTGGTCAGAAGGAACCAGGAAGCTGTCTACGACTGAGATGGGAGACCGGATTGCGGAAGCGGTCTGAGAGAGAAGGAGAACGAAAAATGAACAGTGATAATGTGAAAAAAGGAATGCAGCAGGCACCGCACAGGAGCCTCTTCAACGCACTTGGCATGACAGAGGAGGAGATGCAGCGGCCGATGATCGGCATTGTCTGCTCTTACAACGAAATCGTGCCGGGGCATATGAACCTGGATAAAATTGCACAGGCCGTAAAGCTGGGCGTGGCGGAAGCGGGCGGCACACCGGTCATGTTTCCTGCCATTGCTGTCTGTGACGGCATTGCCATGGGACACATCGGCATGAAGTATTCGCTTGTGACCCGTGACCTGATTGCGGATTCCACAGAATGCATGGCGATTGCGCACCAGTTTGACGGTCTTGTCATGATCCCGAACTGCGATAAGAATGTGCCCGGCCTGCTGATGGCAGCAGCCCGTGTCAATATCCCCACCGTGTTTGTCAGCGGCGGCCCGATGCTGGCCGGCCATGTGCGCGGATGCAAGAGAAGCCTTTCGTCCATGTTTGAAGCTGTCGGTTCCTATGCAGCCGGAACCATGAGTGAGGAAGAGGTCCGCGACTATGAGGAAAACGTCTGCCCGACCTGCGGCTCGTGTTCAGGCATGTATACGGCCAACAGCATGAACTGTCTGACAGAGGTTCTGGGAATGGGGCTTAAGGGCAACGGCACGATCCCGGCGGTTTATTCGGAACGGCTGAAGCTGGCAAAACATGCCGGCATGCAGGTCATGGAGATGATCCGCCGCGATATCCGCCCGCGGGACATTATGACTAAAGATGCTTTCATGAACGCCCTGACGATGGACATGGCGCTCGGATGCTCCACAAACAGCA
>CADBNA010000219.1 GCA_902795835.1 uncultured Lachnospiraceae bacterium
ACTTAGTACCGCTGCGTCGAGAAAGAGCGCAAGCGTTTTCCGAAAGAATATATATGTACGCCATATGGGTTGTGCGGCAGCCCCATTTGTGTGCAAAAACTATATTGCCATAATCCTGCAATTTTGATAGTTTATTATCGTAGTATTATGAATTGCAGTTTCCGGCTTGAGCGGGCAGGGACAGATATATGATATCTGAAAAAATACGGACAAGGAAGACCTCCATCACCGGCAAAAATATCCGGGGCATGATCTGTCTCGGCCTGTTTCTGGTGCTCGGAACGCGGCTGGTTGCCGGTCAGTGGCTTTACCGCAGGAGCATTGAGGTCTATACGGAGCATGCATATTCCTGTGCGCAGCTGCTTGCTGACAATATCAGCAGAACCGGTCCCGCGGAATATCCGGAAACAGGGATCACCGGAGAAGAGTACGGCAATATCCGGGATATCCTGATGACGGCATCGGCCTGCGAACCTGAATTCCGGGATTTCTATCTCGTAATTCCGACAGAAGACGATCTGATCTGTATCTGCGAGATTGCCCGCGGGGCAGACGGTCAGCAGGAGGATCCTTCCCGGCAGCAGACGGATTTCCCGGAGCGCCGGGCATACGGCCCGGGGGAAAAAGAGGCCATGATGCAGGCCTTGTCAGAGGAAGAGGATAACGTGCAGAGCCGGAAACTGTTTACCGATATCCGGCAGCAGAGCGGTGAACGCCTGGCAGCTGCTTTGGTTCCCGTTCCTTCGCCGGACGGGGAGGCTTCCGCGCTGGTAGGCGTGGATGTCTCTCTTACGGAGATGGGGAAATCGGGACTGATCATGTTTCTCCAGCTGGCCGGCGCGATCACGGTCATTATCAGCATCGGGATGGTTTTTCATTTCCGGAATCTGAAGAGGACCCTGATCCGTCCGATCATCACTCTGAAAAACGGGGCTGAGGAGCTTGTCACCAGGCTGGACAGTGAGGAGCCGTTCCTTGCGGATATCCATACCGGGGATGAACTGGAAGCGCTTGGCCGTTCTTTTGAGGAGATGGACAGGAACCTGAAGCACTATATCCGGGAGAATACAGCCATCACGGCGGAACGGGAACGGCTCCGCACGGAGCTGGAGCTCGCCAGGAAGATTCAGGCAGACATGCTTCCCGGCATTTTCCCGCCTTTTCCTGACAGAACGGAATTTGACATATTTGCCAGCATGACGCCTGCCAAGGAGGTCGGCGGTGACTTTTATGATTTCTTCCTGATCAATGACAGCAGCCTTGCACTTGCGATTGCGGATGTGTCGGGCAAGGGCATTCCTGCCGCGCTCTTCATGATGATGGTGAAGATCATGGTGCAGAACATCCTGCTGACAGGTCTCGGACCGGAGCAGACCATGAATCAGGTCAACAGGCTCATCAGCGCAAACAACAGTGAAAATATGTTTGTTACGGTCTGGCTGGGAATTCTGAACCTGCAGACCGGTGTGCTCCGGGCAGCGAATGCGGGACACGAATATCCGGTTCTGAAAAGGCCCGGAGGGGAATTTGAACTTCTCCGGGATAAACATGGCATGGCTGCAGGCGCGATTGAAAACGTGCGGTATCAGGAGTATGAACTGCTGCTGGAACCCGGAAGTGCGCTGTTTGTCTATACGGACGGCCTGCCGGAAGCGACAGCCGGCAGCGGGGAACTGATGGGAACGGAACGCGCGCTGCAGGCACTGAATGCGTCGCCTGAAGACGGACCGGAAGAAATAATCGGGAATGTTCAGCGCGCTGTGGACCGCTTTGTCGGAGATGCCCCGCAGTTTGATGATCTGACCATGATGTGCCTGACTTATTACGGTCCGGCCGGAAGTTAGAATGGGAGATCCCTGTACATGACTGCACTCGAAATATTAGAAATTATAACGACAATGGCCGGAGGCCTGGCGCTGTTCCTGTTCGGAATGGGCACGATGAGCGATTCGCTGGGCAAAATGACAGGCGGCGTGCTCGGCAGAGTATCGGATTTTATAGCCGGGAACCGGCTTGCTGCCTTTCTTTTCGGCACAGGGATCACAGCCATTGTACAGTCTTCCTCCGCCGTCACGGTACTGACCGTCGGACTTGTCAACGCGGGCGTTATCGAACTGGAAAAAGCGGTCAGCCTACTCATTGGCTCGAACCTTGGCACGACGGTGACATCCTGGGTGCTTTCTTTAAATGCGGTAAGCGGGCAGTCCGTACTGCTGACCTTAATTAAACCGAGTTCCTTTTCGCCGTTTCTTGCTGTCTTCGGTGTCGGGCTGTATATGTTCGCAAAGTCAAGAAAGGCCAAAACGATCGGCGCGGCCATTCTCGGATTTTCCGTTATGATGATTGGCATGAATATGATGAGCCTGGGCGTCTCACCGCTTAAGAACATGCCCGTGCTCAAAAAGATGCTGGTCAGTTTTTCAAATCCGATACTGGGATTTGCGTTTGCGCTGGTCTTCACGATGCTGATACAGAGTTCAGATGCGATGATCGGCATTGTACAGGCGTTTGCGCTGACTGTCGGGGTCTCATTCGGATCAGCGATACCCCTGGTATGCGGAGCGAATGTGGGAACCTGCATTACAGCGCTGCTTTCAGCGCTGGGGGCTTCCAACAACGGAAAACGCACCGCTTTTATTAACCTGTACTACAATCTCCTTGTGGTGCTGCCGTTTATGGTCGTATTCTATACTCTTAATGCCTTTTTTCATTTCGGCTTTCTCACATCGTCTGTCGGTGCGGTCGGAATTCCGCTGATCCACACCCTGATCAACCTGATCGGTTCGGTCATATGGCTGCCCGGAGCAGGGATCATCGTAGCGCTGGCCAGAAAAACCATTCATCTCAGTCAGGAGGAAAGGGAAGAAAAGGAAAACAGACTGATTATTCTGGATCCGATTCTTCTGACGAAACCCATTTTCGCACTGGAACAGACAGAACAGGCCGTCAATCTTCTGGCGGAAACGGTCAGCAGTGCGTTTGATCTGTTCATACGGGACTTTGAAGCGCAGGATTCCACGATTCGGTCACTGTGCAGAAAAGCCGAAATGTATAAAAATCAGATTGCGGATTACCTGACAGACATTTCTTCTAAGAATATTCTGGACACGGACGCGCCCTATCACATGCTCCTTGTAAATGTCAGTACGGCACTGGGGAGGCTCGGCTCCGTCACGATGCAGGCTCTGGAAATCAAAAATGAAATACGCGCGGAGCAGGCAGAGTTTTTGGAAGGGATGCGGCAGGAATCCCTAGTCATCGGACAGGCTATCAATGAAATCATAGGAATGACGGTGGCGGGATTCCAGGGCAGGGAATCTACATTGTACGCAACCATTCAGATCTACTACGAAGAGATTGTCCGTCTGACTGCCCTGATGATCATGTCCCATGTCGAAGAAATGCACAGAAGGGGTTTTAATCCGGCTGAAAAATCCCGGTTTTCCGAGCTGCTTCATACGGAAGAACGGCTGATTGACTGCTGCGATATCATCGCGGAAGCCCTGAAGGATTACGCCTCAGAAACCGGCACGAGGAAGGAATTCACCGCTCTGCAGTATCAGGAAAGGCAGAGGCAGGTCAGAGCTCTGTTCAGAGACAAATATGAAATGCTCGGCTTTGAGGCGGAATGAACCCGTCCGGTAGAGTCTGGAAATAAGTACGAAGTACGGGAGAGATCCGGAGACGGAAAATACAGGTATGACAGATCTGTTTGATGAAACCCAGAGAAAACTGTATTCTGTTATCTGCCGCCATGACGGGATCAAGGCGAAGGACATCGCCAGAATAACCGGCACAGAACGCAGCGACATCAATCGTCTCCTCTATGCAAATCCCTTTGTGCATGAGCTGTGCTGCCGGGATGATGAATATCTTTGGCACGGCCTGATCAGACAGGACCGTCCGCATGCCGGACTGGAGGACTTCTGCGGCTATTATGGAACCGCGGACCGATTCACGGCTCAGTCGGAGGAAGAATGGCTGGCGGAACTAAAAAAAGGATGCCGGGGCATCGGCCGGAATCTGAATGATACGCGCGGCCTGTTCCACTCATTTCTGGACACACGCCGCGTGATGCTGGATCTGTTCCGCGATCTCGGCAGCGTGGACTGCGGCTCCTGGGAGATCTGTTTCGAGCTCCGGATAAAGAGGGCCAGGCATATTCGTATCTATGCGGATGTCCTGGTGATCACGGAAGACAAAGTATTCTCCCTTGAATTCAAAATGAAAGACATCATAGATCCGGATGAGGAGCTGCAGGCTGTAAAGTATGCAAGGTACCTGGATGTGATCTTTGGCGACGGATACGAGGTGATTCCCGCACTGGTGCTGACGAGGGCATCTGACCTGTATATATGGAAACAGCTTCCGCAGAGCTCCGCGGAAATTCCGGTCTGCTCCGGAGACATGCTCTTCAATCTGTTTGATGAGTTTATCGGATTTCTGGGGTAAGGAGGCTGAGGTGCCGCATCAGAGCAGGATTCTGATGCGGTTTTTCAGGATATCATGCTCTGTTGTTTCACAGCGCATTTCGGAAACCGCACCCTTTACCAGTTTCAGAGACAGGTCGTTGTC
>CADBNA010000220.1 GCA_902795835.1 uncultured Lachnospiraceae bacterium
TCCGGGACCGGGGCGGTAAAGCACATCGCTTCTCCCGTAAGCGGGTGCCTAAATTCCAGTTTCCAGGAGTGCAGGGCCTGGCGGGACATGCCCGGGATGCCGCCCGGATTGTAGAGGTCATCTCCCAGCAGGGGGTGCCCGATGGCCTGCATATGTACACGGATCTGATGCGTCCGTCCGGTCTCCAGGCGGAGAAGGACGGCGGAGAGAAGGCCCGCTTCTTCCGGGGTTCCGGAGAGGCGGGCATGTTCGTCTGCGCCGGAACGGACCTCGGTGGGAAAATGGCAGAGCGTGCGGTAGTGCGTCACGGCGCGGTCACCGTGTTCGAGGTCTGTGCAGCGCTCGATCAGGGAGCCTTCTTTTCTGCCGATCGGCAGGTCAATGGTGCCTTCAGGCGGCAGGATGCCTTCGGCCACCGCCAGATATGTGCGGCGGATTTCCCGCTGCCAGAGCTCTTTTTCAAGGATGGCCGCGCTGAGCCTGTGCCTGGCCAGGATCAGGAGGCCGGTCGTATCCCGGTCCAGACGGTTGATGCACCGGAAGACATGGGATTCTCCTTTCTGCAGGAAGTACCAGGCGATGCCATTTGCCAGGGTGTCCGCCGGATGGTTGACAGCCGGATGGATGGATACGCCGGAGGGCTTGTTGATCACCAGCAGATCTTCATCCTCGTAGACGACGGTAAACGGAACGGGGGCAGGCACTACGTTGACCGAAGATTCTTCTTCGGAGAGGACCACCGTCAGGATATCTCCCGCGACCAGATGCTGCGTGAAAAAAACATGCCCGCCATTCAGCCGGACAGCGTCCGGATCCGGCTTCATGGATGCCAGGATATGCAGGGAGAATCCCTGCCGCCGGAGATACTCCCGCACGGTTCTGCCGGCATCGGCTTCTGTTATATGATAGGTAAGAACTCGTTTCATACGCTTTATCGTAGCGGCCGGAAAATGATTTGTCAAATTTGAAAAACTTGGGATTGCATCTGCGAAATGACTGTGGTACAATGCTAGCTGTATTTCTGTGCGCATTTGCGGACTAACCCACTGCAAAAGCCTGAAATACAGCAGTTTTTGACGCCGGCAGCTTTTGATTTGCCGGCAGTATTATGAAAGGAGGATACTCATGAAGGTAAGATCTTCTGTAAAGCCGATGTGCGAAAAGTGCAAGGTCATCAAGAGAAAAGGCAGTATTCGTATCATTTGTGAGAATCCAAAGCATAAACAGCGTCAGGGATGACCCCTCAGCACTCCGAAGCGTTTATGCGCCCGATATTATTATGTAAGACCCTGACTGGGCTGCGTCAGGAAACCTGCTAATAATATTACTTAATACTCTCCGGCGCCTGCCCCTTACGGGCAGAGAAGGAAACAGGATCCGCAGGGCGATTTGAGCGTCTGTGCGGGTTGCGCATGTGAGAGAAAGGCCGCTTATCGTCGTCACAGGCGGCTGGATGCGTCATACCGGCATCCCAATTAAGATGATATTGAACAGATCGGCGTATCATCGACTCAAATAACCGTGCCGATCAGAGCAGAAGGAGGAAACATACATGGCTCGTATAGCTGGTATCGATTTACCGAGAGACAAACGCATAGAGATAGGTCTTACCTATATCTATGGCATCGGAAGGGCATCTTCCGTCCGTATCCTTGCGCAGGCCGGCGTAAACCCGGATACCCGTGTCAGAGACCTGACAGATGATGAAGTCAAGAAGATTGCGTCTGTCATTGATGAGACACAGATGGTCGAGGGCGATCTGAGACGTGAAATCGCCATGAATATCAAGCGTCTCCAGGAGATTGGCTGCTACCGCGGTATCCGCCATAGAAAAGGCCTTCCCGTCCGCGGACAGAAGACCAAGACCAATGCGAGAACCCGCAAGGGACCGAGAAGAACCGTAGCAAACAAGAAGAAATAAGGGATAATCAAGAGAAAGTAGGTTAGTTTTTAAGATGGCAAAACAGACAAAAAGAACGACCAAGCGTCGTGTCAAGAAAAACGTTGAACGTGGACAGGCACATATTCAGGCTTCCTTTAACAACACGATCGTCACTCTGACCGATACACAGGGGAATGCTCTGAGCTGGGCAAGCGCCGGCGGCCTGGGCTTTAAAGGTTCAAGAAAATCTACTCCTTACGCAGCGCAGATGGCTGCAGAGACCGCTACAAAGGCAGCGCTTATTCATGGTCTGAAGAGCGTTGACGTTTTCGTAAAAGGACCGGGAAGCGGCCGTGAGGCTGCAATCCGCGCACTGGCAGCGGCCGGACTGGAAGTGACCAGCATCCGCGACGTGACGCCCGTTCCGCATAATGGCTGCCGTCCGCCGAAGCGCAGAAGAGTCTGACCGGTTCGGAAGGTATATGGTCGGATTGGTTTTGTTCGCAGATTGTTAATAAGAATAGTTAAGACTGTAATGGAGGTCAGATAATAATATGGCAGTAAACAGAGTACCTGTACTGAAGAGATGCAGATCCCTGGGTCTGGATCCGACATATCTGGGTATTGACAAAAAGTCCAGACGTCAGCTGAGACGCAGCAGCCGCAAGGTTTCCGAGTATGGACTGCAGCTGCGTGAGAAGCAGAAAGCCAAATTCATCTACGGCGTTCTGGAAAAACCGTTCCGCAACTACTATGACAAGGCAGACCGCCAGAAGGGTCAGACAGGTGAAAACCTGATGAAGATGCTGGAGACCCGGCTGGACAATGTCGTGTTCCGCCTCGCCTGGGCCAGGACCCGCCGTGAAGCCCGTCAGATGGTCGGCCACAAGTTCGTAACGGTAAATGGCAAACAGGTAAACATTCCCTCTTATCAGGTAAAGGCCGGCGATGTGATCGAGATCAAAGAGAGCCGGAAAAACTCGCAGAGAATGAAAGATATTGCCGAGGCTACAAACGGCCGCGCCGTGCCGGCATGGCTGGATGTGGATGCCGAGAATCTGAAGGGAACCGTGAAGGAGCTCCCGTCCCGCGACATGATCGATGTCCCGGTTGACGAGATGCTGATCGTCGAGCTTTACTCCAAGTAATCCATTTATGACGGTTTCCATGGTGGTTTCCATTCAGAAGGAGGAGCTTGCAAGTGTTTGATTTTAACAAACCAAGGATTGAAATTACGGAGATTTCTGATGACAGGCGCTTTGGCAGATTTGTCGTAGAACCTCTGGAACGGGGCTATGGCACGACGCTGGGCAATTCACTGCGTCGGATCATGCTGTCTTCCCTTCCGGGAACGGCGGTCAGCCAGGTGAAGATCGAAGGCGTCCTGCACGAGTTCAGTTCCATCCCCGGCGTAAAGGAAGATGTCACTGAGATCGTGATGAACCTGAAGAATCTGTCGATCAAGAACAACAGCGAAACGGACGAGCCCAAGACAGCCTATATCGAGTTTGAGGGTGAGGGCGTAGTGCGCGCGAGCGATATTCAGGTGGATCAGGACATAGAGATCATGAATCCGGATCAGGTCATCGCGACACTGAACGGGGGTCTGGACTGCAAGCTCTATATGGAGCTGACGATCACAAACGGCCGCGGTTATGTGGGCGCTGACAAGGCCAGAACAGAGGATATGCCGATTGGCGTGATCGCTGTCGACGCCATCTACACACCAGTAGAGCGCGTCAATATCACGGTGGAGAATACCCGTGTCGGCCAGGTGACGGATTATGACAAGCTCACACTGGATGTCTACACAGACAAGACACTCGGACCGGACGATGCCGTGAGCCTCGCCGCGAAGGTGCTGAGTGAGCATCTGAAGCTGTTCATCGACCTGTCAGAGAACGCCAAGACGGCAGAAGTGATGATTGAAAAGGAAGACAACGAGAAGGAAAAGGTTCTTGAGATGAATATCGATGAACTTGAACTCTCTGTGCGTTCCTACAACTGCCTCAAGCGCGCGGGCATCAACACAGTCGAAGAGCTCTGCAGCAAGACATCGGAAGATATGATGAAGGTCAGGAACCTGGGCCGCAAGTCCCTGGAAGAGGTACTGGCCAAGCTGAATGAGCTCAACCTTTCCCTGAGTCCGGGGGAGGAGAACTGAGAAAAAAATGATACACGGGATCCTTTAAAGGATCTGTGCATAAGTGACCGGTAATACCGGTTCAGGGTTCGGTCACGAAGGCCTGCCGCATGATCATGATGCGGCGGCCTGTGAAACTGGTGGAACAACACAGCGGGTGCCGGTAAGTCCGAACAAGCGCGGCATCTGCTCCACACAAGGAGGAAAAAACAATGGCAAAGTACAGAAAACTGGGCAGACCTTCCGATCAGAGAAAAGCGCTGCTGAGAAACCAGGTAACCAATCTGCTGTATCACGGCAGGATCCGCACGACTGAGACACGGGCAAAGGAAGTCCGCAAGATCGCAGAAGGCCTGATCGCCATGGCCGTACGGGAAATGGACAATTTTGAGACAGTTACCGTCACCGCAAAAGTGCCGCAGAAGGATGCCAGCGGCAAGCGCGTCAAAGAAGTCGTCGATGGCAAAAAGGTTACGAAGTATACCGAACAGCAGAAGGAAATCAAGAAGGACAAACCGTCCAGACTGCATGCCCGCCGTCAGATGCTGAAAGTGTTCTATCCGGTAACGGAAGTTCCGACAGAGGCAAAAGGCCGCAAAAAGAACACAAAAGAAGTTGATATGGTGGCCAAAATGTTTGATGAGATCGCACCGAAGTATGCGAACCGCAACGGCGGCTATACACGTATCATCAAGATCGGACAGAGAAAAGGCGATGCAGCCATGGAAGTGCTGCTTGAGCTTGTCTGAACTGACTGAAAACACACAGAGGCTGTCGCA
>CADBNA010000221.1 GCA_902795835.1 uncultured Lachnospiraceae bacterium
ACGTATGACGACGGCACATATGATGACGGCACGTATTATGACGACGGAACCTATTACGGCGGCTGAGACGCCGATTTTCGGTAAATGACAATGTTTGAAAATTACCAGGATACCAGAGAGCGGGCAATCCTTTTTGCCGTGACATGGGGTGATGAACAGGGGACGGCCGCTTCTCTGCGGGAGCTTGGAGCGCTTGCGGAAACGGCAGGCGCCGTGGTGGTCACCACACTCATGCAGAACAGGGCGTTTCCGGACCCGGCCGCTTATCTGGGGAAGGGCAAGATAGAGGAACTGGCTGAACTGCTGGTCCTGCTGGAAGCAGATACGGTTATCTGTGACGATGAGCTCTCCCCCTCGCAGATGAGGAATCTGGAGAGGGAGCTGTCCTGCAAAGTCTGTGACCGCACCCTGCTGATTCTCGACATTTTTGCCTCCCGCGCGCACACCAGTGAGGGAAAGATTCAGGTTGAGCTGGCGCAGCTCCGCTACCGGCAGGCTCATCTGGCCGGACTGGGCGCATCTCTCTCACGGCTGGGCGGCGGCATCGGTACCCGGGGACCGGGAGAGAAAAAGCTGGAGATGGACCGGCGCATGATCGCGGACAGAATTTCTACTCTCAACCACGAACTGGAAGAGGTCAGAAGACACCGGGATGTGATCCGTCAGGGCAGGCAGAAAGACGGACGCGTGATGGCGGCAATCGTGGGTTACACCAATGCGGGTAAATCCACACTGCTCAATGTTCTGACAGACGCGGGGGTTCTGGAGGAAGATGCGCTGTTTGCCACACTCGATCCCACCACCAGGATGCTTGACCTGCCCGGTGGGACGGAAATACTGGTGACGGATACGGTCGGTTTTATCCGCAAGCTGCCTCACCAGCTGATCGATGCCTTCCGGAGCACGCTGGAGGAAACGGCTCTGGCGGATATGCTGATCCATGTCGTCGATGCGTCCAACCCGCAGGCGGAGCAGCAGATGGAGGTCGTGTATCAGACGCTGAAGATTCTGGGGGCGGAACAGAAGCCGGTCCTTACCATCTATAACAAACAGGACCGCCTGACCGGAAAAAGCACCATACATGACAGCCGCGCCGAGGCGGAAGTGCGTACTTCTCTGAGACTGCGAAAGGGGCTTGATGAGGTCCTGCATGCTTTGGAGGAGATGATTCTCTCCAGACAGATCTATGTGGAGAGACTGATTCCCTACAGCCGGGGAGCCCTTCTCGCACAGATCCGGCAGAGAGGCAGGCTGGAGTCTGAGGAATATGAACAGGACGGCATCCGGATCCGGGCTTATGTGCCGCGGGATGTATACGGACGGCTGTGAAGAGCAGAAATAAAAGTGACAGTAAAGGAAAGGCAGGATGAACATGGGCACAGCAGGACAGGAACGGATACGGAACGTCTTTGAAACAACAGGAGCCGGCGCACTGTTTATTACGGATCCGCACAACATCGGCTATATTTCCGGTTTCCGCGGAGAGGGCATGCTGTATATTTCCCGGAACAGAAACGTGATCATCACGGATTCGCGCTACACAGAGGCTGCAGGTCGGCAGAGTGACTTCGAGGTTATCGAAGAAAAACACAGCCGCAGACGCCTGGCCATTCTGCGCGAGTGCATCGAAAGCGACGGAATTGATATTGTCGGTTATGAAGACAATTATATGAAATGCAGTGAGTTCAGCCGCTTTGCGAACGGACTGCAGGAGGTGCAGCAGTGGCTGCCTCTGGAAAACCAGATCAATGCAATCCGCCGGATCAAGACGCCGGAGGAGCTGGAATGCCTGGCAAAGGCGGAAGCCGTCGGTGACGCGGCGTTTGCGGATATCCTGAAAATCCTGAAGCCCGGCATGACGGAACTCGACACGGCAGCCGAGCTGGAGTACAGCATGAAAAAGCACGGCGCCCAGTGCTTTTCCTTTGACACCATCATCGCATCCGGCCTGAATTCTTCCATGCCCCATGCGGTCCCGGGTACCCGCCGTCTGGAGAACGGCGATTTTGTCACCATGGATTTCGGGTGTGTGATCGACGGCTACTGCTCGGACATGACGCGGACCGTTGTGCTGGGAAAAGCCGGTGAGAAACAGAAAGAAATCTACAATACCGTACTGCGGGCGCAGACAGAGGCATTGGCGGTTCTGAAAGCAGGCATGAAGGGAAGCGAAGTAGACGCTGCTGCCAGAAATATCATCCGGGATGCCGGCTATGGCGAGTACTTCGGCCACGGACTGGGGCACAGCGTGGGTCTTTACATTCATGAAGAACCGCGGCTGTCGCCCACAGATGACACCGTACTGGAAGAAAACATGATAGAGACGGTTGAGCCGGGCATCTATGTCCCGGGCTTTGGCGGCGTACGGATCGAGGATATGGTGGTTGTGACGGCGGATGGCTGCCGCAATCTGGCACATTCTCCGAAAGAACTGATCGAACTGTAAATCTGTCTTTGCGGGACAGGAAGACCGATACGAGAGGAGATAAACAATGAGCACTGTGATTGATCTGAAACAGTATCTCAGTGAAAACACGTATCCCGGCCGGGGAATCGCCATCGGGCGGACGGCAGACGGAACCAGGGCGGCAATGGCCTATTTTATCATGGGAAGGAGTGCGAACAGCCGCAACAGAGTATTTGTGGAGGACGGGGCCGGCATCCGCACACAGGCCTTTGACCCGGCAAAGCTGGAGGATCCGAGCCTGATCATTTATGCGCCGGTCAGGGTTCCGGATCAAACACATACGATCGTCACAAACGGCGATCAGACGGATACTGTTTACGATGGAATCCGCAGCGGTCTCTCATTTGAAGAGAGCCTGCGCAGCCGCCGCTTCGAGCCGGACGGACCGAACTACACGCCCCGTATATCCGGCCTGCTGACGGTTGCGGACGGACAGTTCGGCTATACGATGTCCATCCTGAAAAGCAACGACGGCGATCCCGCACAGTGCCTCCGTTTTACGTATGACTATCCGGATGCGCCGGCGGGGGAGGGCCATTTTCTGTCGACCTACCTGCATGACGGGGACCCGCTTCCCAGCTTTTCCGGAGAGCCACTGAAAATCCGCATCCCGGACAGCTGCGCCGAATGGGCGCAGGAGCTGTGGACCAGCCTGAATCCCGACAACAAGGTGTCCCTGTTTGTGCGCTATATTAAAATTGCGGACGGCAGCTTTGAGACACAGATTATCAATAAAAACGTGTAACGGCAGAGATACAGGAAGAGGTGCGCATATGCAGGAATTACAGTTAAAATACGGCTGCAACCCAAACCAGAAACCATCCCGGATTTACATGGCAGACGGAAGCGAACTTCCGGTTGAGGTGCTTTCCGGCAGACCGGGATACATCAATTTTATGGACGCCTTTAACGGCTGGCAGCTGGTCAGGGACCTGAAAAAGCAGACAGGTCTTCCGGCTGCGGCATCCTTCAAGCACGTCTCTCCGGCAGGGGCTGCCGTCGGCCTGCCGCTTTCGGACGTTCTGCGGAAGATTTACTGGGTCGATGATTGCGGGGAACTCTCTCCCCTGGCCTGTGCCTACGCCAGAGCAAGAGGAGCAGACCGGATGTCATCCTTCGGGGATTTTATATCTCTGTCCGACATCTGCGACATTGACACGGCCCTTCTGATCAAACGCGAAGTGTCAGACGGCGTGATCGCTCCCGGATATACAGATGAGGCGCTCGCTGTTCTGCGCGCGAAGAAAAACGGAAATTATGTCGTGCTGAAGATACAGGAAGACTATATTCCGGAGCCGCTGGAACACCGGCAGATCTTCGGCGTCACCTTTGAGCAGGGACGGCAGGAGCTTCTCATAGACGATGCGCTCCTGTCCAATGTAGTCACAGAGCAGAAGGAACTTCCCGCGGAGGCGAAGCGGGACCTCAAGATCGCCCTGATCACGCTGAAGTATACGCAGTCCAATTCTGTCTGCTATGTCAAAGACGGCCAGGCCATCGGCGTGGGCGCCGGACAGCAGTCCCGCGTGCACTGTACCAGACTGGCCGGCCAGAAGGCGGACAACTGGCAGCTCCGTCAGTGCCCCAGGGTGCTGGAGCTTCCCTTCCTGGAGGGGATCCGCCGCGCTGACCGGGACAATGCGATTGATGTTTATATCGGCAGCGAATATATGGATGTACTGGCGGACGGCGCCTGGCAGCGCCTGTTCAGCCGCAGGCCAGAGGTGTTCACAGAGGAGGAAAAACGGTCCTGGCTGGATCAGATGACCGGTGTATCGCTGGGATCAGACGCATTCTTCCCGTTCTCGGACAATATCGAGCGCGCGCATAAAAGCGGCGTCTGTTATATCGCAGAACCGGGAGGATCGGTCAGGGATGACGCGGTAATCGAATGCTGCAATAAATACGGCATGGTGATGGCCTTTACAGGGATCCGCCTGTTCCATCACTGAGTATCATTCAAAAAAACGATGCGAAGCGAAGAATTCAAGATGGAACGTCCTGGCCTGGTGAAATCCGGCGACCGGGTGACAATTACAGAGGGGCAGCTGCCTTCCTCGTATTATTATACCATTATACCGGCCGTTGCCATGAGCAGGAATTTCCAGCCGTTTGAGAGACTGCGGTCCCGGGAGGGGATCGTGAAAGACGTCCGGCAGACGGAACGCGGCTATTATGTTATTGTAGAGTTTGATGAGGAGACGCCATGAAAGAATACGAAACCGTATGGGAAATCTTCAATGAGTGCCCGAACAATCAGATGCGGGATGTCTTTTTTGACGAGATTGAGACGGACGACCCGGAAGAATTCATAAAAAAGAAGTTTGAAGACAAGATCCTGACCTATGACAAGACGGTCCGTCCGGACGGGACAATTGTATTTGACATCGTCACTTCCGGGATAAAGCAGCGCTACACTTTTACAGAAATCTGAAAGGACTGGACAATCTTATGAGCGAGAGCAAGGCGTTTGACAAATCACAGTTTCGGGTGGAGGAAAATCCCTATTCCAATATCTCCCATGTGATCGGTGTTGTCAGCGGCAAGGGAGGCGTGGGCAAGTCGCTGGTCACGGCATCTCTGGCAAACCTTATGGCAGGACAGGGATACGAGGTGGGAATACTGGATGCCGATATCACGGGTCCGTCTATACCGAAGATGTACGGACTGCATGGTCCTGCCGTCGGAGATGACAACGGGCTGTATCCGCTGCAGGCGGAAAACGGCGTTTCCGTCATGTCTGTCAATCTGATCCTGCCGAAGGAAGAGGATCCCGTGATCTGGCGGGGACCGGTCATTGCGAATATGGTAAAGCAGTTTTACACAGATGTCGTATGGGGACAGCTGGATTATCTGTTTGTCGATATGCCGCCCGGAACGGGAGATGTGCCGCTGACAGTGTTTCAGTCGCTGCCGCTGGACGGCGTGGTGATTGTCACATCTCCCCAGGAACTTGTAAAAATGATTGTAAAAAAAGCATACCGTATGGCGGCGCAGATGGATATACCGGTTCTCGGCGTGGTGGAGAACTACAGTTATATCACCTGCCCCGACTGCGGAAAGGTGATCCGGCTGTTCGGAGAGAGCCATATTGATGAGGTGGCTGCGGAGCTCGGCATTCCCGTTCTGGGCAGGCTTCCCATCCGGCCGGAACTGGCGGAGGCTTCAGATGCGGGAGACTTTGCCGGCGTACTGAATACCGATCTTGACGAGGCGGCTGTGCGGATTCGCGGATTGAACGGGTGAGGGAGGCCTTTGGCAGCCTATGGAAGGCAGTCAGAAAACAGTACAGACGTCTGTCCGCGCCCTCGTAGAGTTTATTCTGCGCAGCGGGGATCTGGACAACCGGCGGGGCGGCTGGGCAGACCGGGATGCAATGGCGGCCGGAAGCCGCATTCACCGGAAAATCCAGCATCGCCGCGGCGCAGGCTATATGCCGGAAGTGCCGCTGCGCTTTGAGCGGGACTACGGCACCTACAGGCTGGTCATTGAGGGAAGGGCAGACGGCATCTGGCAGGTCAGCCGTGACGCCGCCCGGACGATGCTGGATTCTGAGGCCGGCCGCACAGCGGAGCAAACGGGATCAGAGCAGGCTGTCCTGATAGAAGAGATAAAAGGCGTCTATGCAGACCTGGAACGCATTCAAGAGCCTGTGCCGGTTCATCTGGCACAGGCTATGTGTTATGCCTTCATTTACGGATCCCAGAATAACCTGGAAGAGATCTTCATCAGCATGACCTATGTCAACATGGAGTCAGAGGCGGAAAAGAAATTTGTCCGCGCATACACGCTGCAGGAGCTGAAGTCCTGGTTTGAGGAGCTGCTGACCGCCTATCACCGGTGGGCCGGCTTTCAGGTGGACTGGGAGCGCAGACGCAATGCATCCATGAGCGGACTGGAATTTCCCTTTTCCTACCGTCAGGGACAGAGAGATCTGGTTGTTGGCATTTACCGCACTATTCTGCGGAGAAAACAGCTTTTCGTACAGGCGCCCACGGGGATCGGCAAAACGATGTCGGCCGTATTTCCGGCCGTCCGGGCTGTCGGCGAAGGATACGGGGAAAAGATTTTTTATCTCACGGCCAAGACCGTGACCAGAATGGTGGCGGAAGAGGCTTTTGCCATATTGAGAAGCTATGGACTGCTCTTTAAAAACCTGACCATCACATCGAAGGAAAAAACCTGTGTGCTGGATGAGCCGGACTGCAACCCTGCCGCCTGTCCACGCGCCAGAGGACACTATGACCGCGTAAATCAGGCAATCTGGGAGATGCTGACAGAGCAGAACGCCTTTGGCCGGGAAGCGGTCCTCTCCCAGGCGGAGAAATGGAATGTCTGCCCCTTTGAGATGCAGCTGGATCTCTCTTTTTTCATGGATGCCGTCATCTGCGATTACAATTATGTCTTTGACCCGGGAGCCCGGCTGAAGCGCTTTTTCGGTGAAGGCGGGCACAGAGGAGACTGGATCTTTCTCATCGATGAGGCGCACAATCTGGTGGAGCGCGGACGTGAAATGTTCAGCGCCGGTCTGTACCGGGAGGATTTCCGCGATGCACGCGCGATTGCTGCCGAAGAACTGCAGAAGGCAGAGGAAGCGCTGGACATGGCGGACTCCGGTTCCGCCCGTTCCGGCAGGGCCGGGAGAAAGAAGAAAAAAAGGGGGACGGAAGGCCAGCTGCGCCTGGACATCCCGTTGGAAGATGAGGGCAAACCGGCAGTGCTGCCGGCCAAACCCGGCAGCAGTGAACGGAAAAAACTCGAGGAGCTTCGCAGAAATCTGAACCGGTTTCGCGGCGCCGCGAAGCAGTGTGCGAAGATTCTGCTGCAGTACCGGCATGAACAGGAATCTGTACCTGCCTCTCCGGAAGGAGGCAGGCTGCTGGAACGGGAATCGATCGAAGAATTCGCAACAGCGCTGATGAACCTCTCCGGGATTCTGGAAGAGGTGCTGTCTGACCTTCGTGAGGGAGAAGGCAGGCGCAGCCTGCTGAATTTTTACTTTTCCGTGTGCAGTTTTCTGGATATGTACGACCTCGTGGACGAAAACTATATCATCTACACGGAGATCACACCGGAGAACCGGTTTTTTCTGAAACTGTTCTGCGTGAACCCTGCCGCAAACCTGCAGGCATGCCTGAACCGCGGACGGAGCGCCGTCTTCTACTCGGCGACACTGCTGCCGGTGAATTATTACCGGAGCCTGCTCAGCGCCAGAGAGGACGATTACGCGGTATATATCCGGTCGCCTTTTGAAAGCGCTAACCGCCTTCTTCTGATCGGGCGGGATGTCAGCAGCCTGTACAGGAGGCGAACACAGGGAGAGTATGAGCGTTTTGCCTCTTATATAAGGGAAATGGCTTCAGCCAGACCGGGAAGATATATGGCCTTCTTTCCTTCTTATCAGATGCTGGAGAATGTGGGAGAGGTTTTTCAGGAGCGGTACGGCAATGAAGAAATGCATTGCATGATGCAGAAGCCCTCTATGAGCGAAGAGGAGAGAGAAGCATTCCTTGCGGCATTCCAGGAGGAGACAAGGGGAAAAAATCCCGGCAGACCGGAAGACGCGGGCACCGAAAAAACCCTGATCGGCTTCTGCGTGATGGGCGGCATTTTTTCTGAGGGGATCGATCTGTACGGCAACCGGCTGATCGGAGCGGCTGTCATCGGGACCGGCCTCCCGCAGATAGGGGAAGAGAGGGAACTTCTGAGACGGTATTATGACCGGAACGGAAAAAACGGATTTGATTATGCCTACCGCTTTCCCGGAATGAACAAGGTCCAGCAGGCAGCCGGAAGGGTCATCCGCACGACGGAAGATACCGGTGTGATCCTGCTGCTGGATGAACGCTTTTCCAGACAGGAGAACCGGGAACTGTTTCCGGTGGAATGGGCGGACGCGCGCGCCTGCACGCTCCGCAGCGCAGGAGAAGAGATCCGCGGTTTCTGGAACCGGAGATTAAAAGAATTTGACAAAGAAGACCCTGCTGACTATAATAACTCCCAGTAAGCAATATGAAAAAAGCTATGAAGAGAAGAGTAAGCTGCAGCTGATCTCCAGAGAGGGACCGGCGGTGAAAGGTTTCGTGGCGCTGCAGCTGAAGACCACCTCTGAGCGGCCCCAATCCGGCACGGTGACTCCGTTATCGTCAGTTCTCTGCATGAAGGACGGCAGGGTTTCCGAACCGTCTTTTTATGCGGCGGTACGCGAGAGGCGGCCGGATATGCCGGCTGCAACAAGGGTGGAACCGCGGATCAGACAGATTCGTCCCTCATGATTCTGATGAGTCATGGGGTTTTTTTATACCATTTGCTGCTTTACATGATTTTGTACAGAAATAAGGAGGATATAAGAATGATTATTACATTGAAGGACGGTTCCAGGAAGGAATATGACAGACCAATGACCATCCTGGAGGTTGCCGCGGATCTGAGCGAAGGCCTGGCACGCATGGCTGCAGTCGGAGAAGTAGACGGAGAGGAAGCGGATCTGCGGACTGTGCTGGACCGTGACTGCCAGCTTACGATTCACACCGTAAATGATCCGGAAGGCCTGGCCGCATACCGGCATACAACCTCGCACATCATGGCGCAGGCCATCAAGAGACTGTGGCCTGAAGCCCATCTCGCCATTGGCCCGTCGATTGCGAACGGCTTCTATTATGATATAGACAGAGAAGAAGGCTTTTCCTCCGATGATCTGGAAAAGATCGAGGCTGAGATGAAGAAAATCATCAAAGAAGGGCTTTCTCTGGAACGTTTTACCCTGCCCAGAGATGAGGCCATTGCCTTTATGAAGGAAAGGCAGGAGCCCTATAAAGTAGAACTGATTCAGGATCTGCCTGAAGATGCCGAGATCAGCTTTTACCGGCAGGGTGAATTTACGGATCTGTGCGCCGGCCCCCATCTGATGACGGTCAGGCCCGTAAAAGCGTTTAAGCTGACCAGCCTCGCCGGCGCTTACTGGAGGGGAGACGAGCACAACAAGATGCTCACCCGCATTTATGGAACCGCATTTCCCAAAAAAGCAGAGCTCGAAGAGTATCTTACCATGCTGGAGGAGGCAAAGAAGAGAGACCACCGGAAACTCGGGCGCGAACTGGGGCTGTTTATGATGCATGAGGCGGGACCCGGATTCCCGTTCTTCCTGCCGAAGGGAATGATTCTCCGCAATACCCTGCTGGATTTCTGGAGGAAGAAACACCTGGCAAACGGGTATGTGGAAATATCCACGCCGGTGATCCTCAGCCGCACCCTGTGGGAGACTTCCGGTCACTGGGATCACTACAAGGACAACATGTACACGACGGTTATTGACGACGCGGACTACGCCATCAAGCCGATGAACTGTCCCGGCTCGATCCTGGTCTATCAGAATGAGCCGCGGTCGTACCGCGACCTGCCGCTGCGGTACGCGGAACTGGGCCTTGTGCACCGCCATGAGAAGTCCGGTGAACTGCACGGCCTGATGCGTGTGCGCTGCTTTACGCAGGATGACGCACATCTGTTCCTGGCCCGGGAACAGATCCGGGATGAGATCAAGAGGATCGCGGGCATCATCGACGATGTTTACCAGATTTTCGGCTTTGAGTATTACGTGGAGCTTTCCACCAGGCCGGAGGACTCCATGGGGAGCGATGAGGACTGGGAGCTGGCGACAGACGCGCTGCGCGAGGCCCTGGAGGACATCGGGCTGAATTATATCGTAAACGAAGGCGACGGCGCCTTCTATGGCCCGAAGATAGACTTCCACCTGAGAGATTCCCTGGGACGGACCTGGCAGTGCGGGACGATCCAGCTGGATTTCCAGCTGCCGCAGCGGTTTGAGCTGGAGTATACCGGGACGGATGGTGAAAAGCACAGCCCGATCATGATTCACCGCGTCTGCTTTGGATCAGTCGAGCGCTTTATCGGCATCCTGATCGAGCATTTCGGCGGCGCATTCCCGGCCTGGCTGGCTCCGGTACAGGTAAAAGTCCTGCCGATCTCCGAGAAGTTCCTCTCATACGGCGCAGAGGTGAGAGACGCCCTGCTGGAAGCCGGTATCCGCGTGGAACTGGATGAACGCTCTGAAAAGATCGGCTACAAAATCCGGGAAGCCCAGAACCAGAAGATTCCGTACATGCTGATCGTAGGTGCAAAAGAGCAGGAACAGCAGCTGGTTTCTGTCCGCACAAGAACCGGCGGCGACCAGGGACAGCAGAGCCTGGCCGGCTTCCTGGAAATGTTAAAGGCTGAAATTGACGGCAAGAAACTCCCGGACAAGAAAGAGGCCTGACACGGAAAAAGCACTTGAAAACGCTGTCAGTTTCACTTACAATGAGAATGGTATGGAAAAGTAAAAAATTGGCGGGTTGTCTGTATTTCGGGGAGAATAGATACGGAGGGTCTGCCGGCGAAAGGGGTTTAATGCTATGAAAAAAGGAAGAGGAATACTGTTTCTGATCAGCCTGCTTCTTATTGCAGGCGTCGGCGCGTTTCTTGCGTATTACATCCACGGGATGCAGGTCCGCCAGAATGAGCTGAATGCTCAGATTGAAGCGGAAGCCAAGGCACAGGCCGAGGCGGAAGCAAAAGCTGAGGCAGAGGCACAGGCAAAAGCGCAGGAAGAAGCGATTGCGGCTGCCAAGGCACAGGCTGAGGCAGAAGCCAAGGCCGCAGAAGAGAAGGCTGCTGCGGAAGCTGCCGAGAAGGCCAAGGCAGAAGAAGAGGCAAAGGCCGCCGCTGCCGCCGCCGAGGCCAGGAAGAACGGCATCAGCGTCCGCGGAGACTGCTTTGATGTGGACGGGGCAGACAAGACCATCGGTTATCCCTCCAAGCTGCAGCAGATCCTGGAGGAAAACGGGTATCAGCTGACGGTTCAGGACAATACATGGGATATGGCCGGATCTCTTTCACAGATGGCGCTTGCCGGAGTACCGCAGGATGTCATTGACGGATACATCGCTTCCAATCCCGACAAGATCGCCAATCTCGGACTGGAACTGTCCGCCACGGAGACCGTGGTCAGGGATGACCTTGCGGAGTATTTCAATGAAAACCGCGATGATCTGGATTACATTCCGGTTATCAGCATCGGCTATTTCGGCGGATGGGGCTATGATCCGTACGAGCTGGCCGAGCAGCAGCAGAAGATTCTCCAGACCTACAATCAGCAGGATAAGTTTGTTATTCTGGGTGTGTATCCGAATATCAACGAGATCACCGATACCTTTGATACCGCGTATTACGATCAGGTGATGAACGAGACCTGGGGTGATCATTATCTCCAGCTCAGCTGGATGATCGACACGCCTCTTTATTCAGAGGAAGGCCACCAGCAGATCGCTCAGGCCCTGTATGACAAGCTCGTAGAGCTTGGCTATGTGGGCGACGGCCAGCCGGCAGAAAGCTCCGACGCTGC
>CADBNA010000222.1 GCA_902795835.1 uncultured Lachnospiraceae bacterium
GGAGACGTGGTTTGCGGCGGGTTTGCCGTTCCCGTGCGCAGGGAATATGCAGATGTGGTCTTCCTTGTGACGAGCGGAGAATTCATGTCGCTGTACGCGGCAAACAACATCCTCCGGGGCATTCGGAACTTTGACGGCAGCCGTTACCGCAGAGTTGCCGGCATCCTGTATAATGAGCGCCGGATCCCGGACGAAAGCGTGCGGGTGCGCCGTTTTGCGGAAGCTGTGCACCTTCCGGTCTGCGCGCGGATTCCGCGTGACGGCGCATTCGCGCAGGCGGAACAGAGCCGGATGACCCTCATGGAGATGGACGGTAATGAAGAGATAAAGGAGATCTTCCGCAACCTGGCGGAAGGAATTTCGGAGGATATGGCGCTGTATGAAGCGCTTCCGGTCTCAGATGAGGAGCTTGAAGCGGTTGTACTGGGCGGGAAAAATCCTGCGGAACCTGCAGCCTCCGGTTCACGAATTCCGGCAGGAACGATGACAGGCGTTTCTGATCCGGAAGCCCTGCAGGAGTATGTGAAAACGAAGCCGGCACGCGCCCCTCATCGCCCGCCGCTTTACGGCTGCGCTTTCAACGGGGCGGCCTCCACCGTCATTCATCTGACGGATGCCTGCGTGATCGCGCATTCGCCAAAAGCCTGTGCGTTCTATACCTGGCAGAATATCAGCTCTCCCGGACGCAAGAACCTGTTTCACAGAGGGATTCTGATGCCGTCTGCCATCGATCCGAATTTTGTCTGTTCGGAAATTTCTCATGCAGAGGCCGTGTTCGGGGGAATGGACCGGCTGCGGGAACTGGTCCGGGCAAAGCTGGATGCCGGTTTCAAAACAGTCGTGGTTATCAGTTCCTGCGTGAGCGGCATTATCGGGGATGATATCCGGGATCTGGAATTGATGGCCGGTGATGGCCAGAAGGTAATTGCCATTCATTCGGACGGTGTGATTGCCGGAGACTATATGGAAGGAATCCGGATGGCACTGCGGAGAATCGGGGAGGAACTGATCGATCCTTCCGTCGAGCCCTCCGGCAGAAGGGTAAACCTGATCAATGAGACAGGCGTTTCCGTCAACAAGGAAGAAAACTTCCGGATACTGGAGAAAATGCTGCGTGTCATGGATATCTCGGTTCACTGCCGGTTTCTTGGAGATGCGGATACCGGACAGATGCGCACCCTGAAGGCTGCCCCCCTGAACCTTCTTGCGGCAGACGGGGAGGACAGCATGAACATGAGAACCTGGATGGAAAACAGCTGGGGATGCACGTTCCTGGATGAAGCGCTGCCGATAGGCGCCGAGGCGACCATCCGCTGGGCCCGGAAGGTGGCTGCTTTCTTTGACAATGGAGACAGCAGCAGGGCGGAAGCCCTGATCGCAGGAGAATGGGAGACCTACTGGGAGGGGATCCGCCGTCTCCGCCCGGCCCTTGCCGGCAGGCGGATCATGATAACGACCATTAACGTCAATATAGACTGGCTGCTGCGGGTGATTGCAGATCTGCAGATGGAGGTAGTGACGATCGGCGTCATGAACTATCTGCACACGGAACTGGCAGTGAGCGCGGAGCCTGACAAATATCCGATTGAGGAAGACTTTCCCTGGGAGCGCATGGAGGAACGCGTCAGAGAGGCGCACCCGGATATACTGCTGTCAAATTACACACCGCAGATAGAAGCCGGCGGGATGGTGATCGATGCCATTCCCATGCAGCCACAGATCGGATTCGGGGCAGGCATCTCCGTCGCGGAGCGCTGGAGGGCTCTGTTGAAAAACCGGACGAGAGGAGGATGGCAGGATGACCGCGAACTGTACGAACAGTATTACGCCTGACAGCATCACGGGCATGATTTTTGCCGCTGAGGGAATCCGCGGCACGGTGACGCTTCTGAACGGGCCGATGGGCTGCAAGTTTTATCACAGCACGACCTCACAGTTTCTGCTGGACAGGCCGCCTCTGTGTCTTCCGGCCGGTCCGGAGGGGAAAAAGACGCCGGTCGGCTATCAGTTCTACGACAGCTGGTTTTTCCGGCAGCCGCAGGTGCCCTGCACCTGGCTGGACGGAGAGGATTATATCTACGGGACCGCGGATCAGGTAAAGGATGCCCTGCAGTATCTGAAAGACAGCCTGTCCTTTTCCCTGCTGGTGATTGTCAATGCCCCGGGAGCTTCCCTGATCGGCGACTCTCTGGAGGAGCTGGCCCGGGACACTCTGCCCGGTCACCGCGTGGTGGTGCTGGAATCCCCCGGCTATTCGGAAAACTTCTGCGACGGATACAGTCTTGCCGTGGAAGAAATCTGCCGGCAGGGCTTTCTGGCGGACTGGAGAAAGGTCCGTCTGCCGGAAAGAGACGGCCGGGAGAAAAAGCCGGGCACTTCATCTGTCAACCTTCTCGGCCTGTCCGTGTGGCAGCGCTATTATGAAGGCGACCTGGAAGAACTGACCCGACTGTTCGCCGCCATGGGGATCCGGGTAAACTGCGCCCTTGCTGCCGGCTGCAGCCCGGAGGAGATCAGGCATCTGCCGGAGGCGGATCTGAATATCGTCCTGTACCCGGAGCGGGGCAGAGCTGCGGCAGAGCTGCTGTTCCGGGAGCTGCAGATGCCGTATCTGATCTGTCCGAACCTGCCGGTCGGGTTTGCCGGGACGGAAGATTTCTGCATGGAGACCGCCGGCCGCCTGGGTGTGTCGGCGGAGCCTGTCCTGGAGGAGAGCCGACAGGCGAGGGCGAGGGTATTTTCCCGGCTCCGCCCGATTCACGAGACCAGCGGCCTGCCGGAAGGCACCCGGTTTTCCATTGAGGGAAGCAGCACAGAGGTGTTTTCTTACGCTGTATTTCTGCAGGATTATCTGGGAATGGTGCCGGATGTCCTGGCCGTGACGGAAGGAGATACGGCATGGCCGGAAGGCGCCGCGGAGACCGCCGGAGTTGCTGCGGCTTCCCGGGAGAAGTCTGACGTCATGAAGGCTGCTTTTCAAAAACAGATGACGGATACAGACGCGGAACTGGTCTTTGGCAACGCCAATACGATTGCTCTGCTGAAGACGCGAGAAAAAGCCTTCTGCGGAATAGAGATCAGCAATCCGGGAATGGGCTATACCGACCTGGTGCCAAAGACCCATCTGGGGATCCGGGGCGCCCTGTTTCTGGCTGAACAGGTCATCAACGGCCTGATGTCGAGGCTGTGAATATGCAGGTCACAGAACAGAAAAGTGTAAAGACGCAGACCGCAGAGCGGTTTTTCCTGATTGACGGGATCCGGGGTCTGGCGGTCATCCATATGATTGCCTTCCATTTCCTCTTTGACTGGCATGAGATCTTCCGGGGAGATTTTCGCTGGTACTGGCTGGCGCCGGTTCGTATCTGGCAGCAGTTTATCTGCTGGACTTTCATACTGGTTTCCGGTTTTGTGTGGACATGGGGAAAACAGAAAAACCTGCAGAGAGGACTCTTCCTGAATTTCTGCGGCTGCGTGATTTCTCTTGTTATGTGGCTGTTCCTTCCGGAGGAAGCGATCTGGTTCGGCATCCTGAGTTTTTACGGCTGCGCGGTCTTGCTGACAATTCCTCTGGAGAAGCTGCTGTGCAGAATTCCTTCGGGAGCCGGTCTGGCTGCCGCTTTTGCGCTGTTTTTACTGACATGGGATCTGCAGCTGGGCTATCTGGGTCCGGCCGGCTTTCATCTGGCAGAGGTTCCCCGGATTCTGTATGCATGGAAGCCTATGACGATACTGGGCTTCCCGTTCCCGGGCTTTCATTCCAGCGATTACTACCCGATGCTGCCCTGGTATTTCCTTTTTCTCTGCGGGTATTATCTGCAGCTGATATTCGGAAAGTTCCCCGGGATGCAGCGGGCGGCGCGCAGATCCGTTCCGCTTCTCACTGTGGTGGGAAGGAGGAGCATCTGGATTTATTTGCTGCACCAGCCGGTTTGTTATGCGCTGGCAGCTTTTCTCTCCGGCCTTATCTGATCCCGGCTGAATCTGAACACGGCTGTATCCGGTCCTGCAGTTTACCACGTTAAAACGGCATTGACATACATTCTTCTCTCTATTACAATAATGATGTTTTCAAAAAACGGGGCTCTCTGCGTGAGCTTGCGCGGAGGCGCCCGTCAGAGGAGGAGCATTATGAAAGAGAGTGTTTACAAAAAGAACCTTCTGGCTCTGGGGTTTGGCATAATCGTTGTGCTTGTGGTAATGATCATTGCCGCTTTCTCGACCAACGCCGAGACGGTACAGCAGACCTTCTGGGCGCTGGTTCCGCCGGTGATCGCCATAGCGCTGGCCCTGGCAACCAAGGAGGTGTACAGTTCCCTGTTTATCGGCATCGTTGCCGGCGGCCTGCTGTATTCCGGATTCAGCTTTGAAGGAACCGTCAATCATATTTTCCAGGATGGCGTGATTTCAGTGCTGGCAGATACCTACAATGTCGGTATCCTGGTATTCCTTGTCATCCTCGGCATTCTGGTAGCCCTTATGAACCGTGCCGGCGGATCAGCCGCCTTCGGAGCCTGGGCATCAGAACACATCAAGAGCCGCGTCGGCGCGCAGTGCGCCACCATCGTGCTGGGAATGCTCATCTTTATTGATGATTATTTCAACTGCCTGACGGTCGGATCCGTCATGCGGCCGGTCACGGACAAACACAACATCTCCCGTGCGAAGCTGGCTTACCTGATCGACGCGACAGCCGCACCCATCTGTATCATTGCCCCGATTTCTTCCTGGGCAGCCGCCGTCTCGGGCTTTGTAGAGGGACAGAACGGCATCGCGCTGTTTATCCAGACCATTCCCTACAACTTCTATGCCCTGCTGACAATCATCATGATGTTTGTCCTGGCCGGAACAAAGACGGACTACGGCCCGATGGCCCTCCATGAGAAAAATGCCCTGAATGGTGATCTGTATACGACTGCGGACCGCCCGTATGAAAATGTGACGGAACAGAAGATCAGCGCAAAAGGAAAAGTGATTGATCTGGTGATCCCCGTAGTGTCTCTGGTTATCTGCTGCGTCATCGGCATGATCTACACCGGCGGCTTTTTCTCCGGGGAGAGCTTCATTGACTCCTTTGCGAACAGCGATGCATCCATCGGCCTGGTCTACGGTTCATTCTTCGGCCTGGTGATTACCCTCGTACTGTATCTGGCCCGCAGAGTCCTCAGCTTTGAAGAGTGCATGGAATGTGTGCCGGAAGGCTTCAAAGCCATGGTTTCCCCGATCCTGATCCTCACGTTTGCATGGAGCCTGAAGGCCATGACAGACAGCCTCGGCGCCAAAGAATATGTGGCCGCCCTGGTTGAGGGATCTGCCGCCGGCTTCATGAGCTTCCTGCCCTGCATCATCTTTCTTATTGCGGTTTTCCTGTCCTTTGCCACAGGTACATCCTGGGGAACCTTCGGCATCCTGATTCCGATTGTCGTCCATGTATTTGAGAACGGCGACTACCGGATGATGATCATTGCCATGTCTGCCTGTATGGCCGGCGCCGTCTGCGGCGATCACTGCTCACCCATTTCCGATACAACGATCATGTCATCGGCGGGCGCCCAGTGCAATCACATGAACCATGTAACGACTCAGCTGCCGTATGCCATGACAGCTGCCGTCATATCATTCATTTCCTACCTCATCGCAGGCTTCACCAAGACATTTCTGGTGGCCCTGCCCTGCGGTCTGGTGCTGATCCTGCTGATGGTTCTGATCGTAAAATCGCGCACCCAGTCAGCGGAAGCAAAAAACTGATTCTCAGGCATTCATGAATCATAAAATTGATCCATAGACATTCTCGAATCAGAGAATTGATCCGTAAGCATTTTTCTGAAAGGATTGCCGGAGGAGGCGTCTGCAGCTTTATGAACGGCTGCGTCTCCTCCGGCAGTCCTTTTTCTGTTTTTTTATGATGCATTTCTCCGGAATTTATAGTACAATAACTGGGTATGCACATGAAACAAGGCGAAAC
>CADBNA010000223.1 GCA_902795835.1 uncultured Lachnospiraceae bacterium
CCTGTAACGAATTGACAAGGTATTTTTACTTTTTTACTGGTGTTTTTTGAGGAGACATCAGTTTTTTTATATAATAAACAGCTGTCACGCAAAAAACTCTGCATGACAGCTGCCTTCTATTTCTGCCTTATGACTGGCCGAAGCAGTTTGCTTTCAGTCTTTCAGCCTTCGACAAATTCACGCATGGCCTCAAAGATCAGTGACACAGATGTGGCGCCGGCATCCTGATATCCAAGTGCTCTCTCTCCCAGGGATTTTGCTTTGCCGAATTTCGCGATACAATTTTTTGTATTTTCCACACCTTCCTTGGCAGCTGCTTCCGCTGCTTTCAGCATTTCCAGCAGTCCTTTGTCCGCATTGGCTTTCATGGCTTCTACCGCCGGTGCCATGGCATCGACCATGGTTTTGTCGCCGACACTGGCTCCGCCGCGTTCCTGGATCTTTTCCAGACTCTTCTGTTCCATCGCTGCTAAGTCTTCGGCCGTCAGGGCTTCCTTCGGCTCTGCCCCCTGACTTCCTGCCAGGAAAAGGCTTCCGAAGATCACACCCGAAGCGCCGCCCATCGACAGCAGCATAGTCCTTCCCGTCGTCTCAAACGGTTCATTGGCATTGTCTGTTGGAGCCATGGCGAGAAGCTTCTTCTTCGCCTTCTGCAAGCCGCCAGCCATGCCGAATCCGTGATCTCCGTCACCGGTCTGGTTGTCAATCTCAGTCAGATAATCCACATTGTTGATGATCTTATTGGCGACCGCCAGCAACATGTTTTTAGCATCCTCCGCATTCAGAACATCAAGAACACCTTCTTTGCTGCGGACGACCGGTGCATCCTCGCGGTCTGCCTCATCGAATTCCGGCTCTTCCGGTTCTTCGTCTGCCGTGACCACTTCGTCATCGACATCTCCGGCAACTGCGCCCACAGAGCCCTTTGCATAGTACGGGCAGTAGCAGGGCATATCATAGTATTTCTTAAGTTCATCGTCCAGCTGCATCAGCGAAATGGAGAATCCGCCCATCTCCTGGGTGCGGCAGTAGTTATTGATGTCGCAGTCGTATACCTTAATGCCCATGCTGTCCAGAATCTGATGTACACGACGATAGCAGATGGCCATCTCTGTGACTGAGGTGGAACCAAATGCGTTCAAATAGCATACTACTTCATCTCCTGCTTTAAAATCACCGTCGTCGAAGATAGCCTGCAGCATAGTGTCCACCAGTGTATCTGCCGGTTCCATCGGCACGCGCTTAACACCGCGCTCTCCGTGCAGACCCATGCCGTATTCAATCATTCCGTCCGGAAGTTCAAAGATCGGGTGATCTGCATTCGGCAGTTGACCCGGAGAAGTGGCAACACCGACGGAACGGGTATTGTTGCGCGCCTTTTCCACGATCCGTGTGCATTCTTCCAGATCCAGGCCAGCATCACAGACAGCTCCGGCAATCTTGACCGCAAACAGGTTGCCGGCAATACCGCGTCGCTGGTCGTAACGCTCCATCGGCTGAGAAACAACATCATCCTGTCCGCGGACGTGTGCTGTCTTGATTCCGTCTGCATTCAGGAACTCTTCGCCCATGTCAAAGTTCATGTTGTCGCCCGCATAGCAGCCATAGACAAACAGGATTCCTTTGCCGTTGTCCACAGCCTTGGCGGTCTGGTAGATTGCGTCCGGATCCGGGGAAGCGAAAATATTTCCGGCCACGGCTGCATCGGCAAGTCCCGGACCCACAAAGCAGGAGTAAATCGGTTCATGTCCGCTGCCGCCGCCAATTACAAGAGAGACCTTGTCTTTCCGGCGTGTCCGTGAGATCACACCCTTTACCTTCGGGTGACGCTTCCAATACTTACCATAGGCAAGAATGAGTCCTTCGAAGCTCTCGTCCACAACTTTTTCTTTGCTGTTTCTGATTTTTTGCATGGCGTTTTTCCTCCATATTCAGATCCGGGCCAGATCGTTTTTTCTTGTTTCTGACTGTTGCCTGCCCACACAGCTACAGTACAATGTATACTTCTCTTTTGAACGAATTATGCGTTCATTTTGGGGAAGATAGCTTTTAAAGTGGGATACAGTTCACGAAAGACCTGATACTTCTCATCATATCTGGCTGCGATTTCTGCCTCGGGATGAACGGTTTCCGTGATCCGGATCAGCTTTCCTGCCGCCTCCGCGACAGAATGGAATGCTCCACATCCGACAGCTGCCAGAATGGCTGCTCCGTATCCGGGCCCCTGTTCGGTTTCGGGAATGTTGAGATCCAGATTCAGAATATTCGCCAGGATCTTTCTCCAAAGCAGACTTTTCGCACCTCCGCCGCACAGCATACTGCTTTCCACCCGGATGTCCATGGCCCTCGCTGCTTCCAGCATATCCCGGATGCCGAAAGCCACACCTTCCATGACCGCCTGCGTCAGATCATCGCGTGTCGTATCCATCGTCATTCCAAGGAAACAACTGCGCGCGCCGGGATCATTATGCGGCGCTCTTTCTCCCATCAGATACGGCAGATAAAATACATGCTGTGTTCCCAGCTTTTCATCCGTGATTCCTTCCGTCTCATCTGCGTAGGTATCCGCCCGGAGAATATTCTCAATCCACCATTTATTACAGGAAGCAGCTGAGAGCATGCACCCCAACAGATGGAATCCACCGTCCGCGTGGGCAAATGCATGAAGTGCATTGGCGGAATCCACCCGGAATGACTGACTGGAAATAAAAATCGTTCCGGAAGTTCCAAGCGAGATATTGCAGGTTCCTTCTCCGACAGTCCCGGTTCCAACTGCCGCTGCCGCGTTATCTCCCGCGCCGGCCACAACTTTAACCTCATTCCCGAGTCCCTGTTTTTCTGCCAGATCTTTTCGCAGTGTTCCTACTACTTCATCACTTTCGAACAGCCTGGGCATCTGCGTTTCCCGTATTCCGCAAATATCCAGCATTTCTTTACTCCAGCACTTATTTTTCACATCCAGAAGAAGCATGCCGGCAGCGTCAGAATAATCTGTGCAGTGTACGCCTGTAAGCATATAATTCACGTAATCCTTGGGCAGCATGATCTTATCGATCTGCGCAAACAGCTCCGGCTCATGCTTTTTCATCCATAGGAGCTTCGGTGCCGTGAATCCGGCAAAGGCAATATTTCCGGTATAGGAGCTGATTTTTTCTTTGCCGATCACCTGGTTCAAATACTCGGTTTCTTCCTGGGAACGTCCGTCGTTCCATAGGATTGCGGGACGGAGAACATGATCTTCTTTATCCAGAACGACCAGTCCGTGCATTTGTCCACCCGTGCCAATACCGGCGACTTGAGAAGAATCCTCTCCGGCCAGTAATTCCGGAATACCTTCCAGAATGGCCTTCATCCAGTCTTCGGGATGCTGTTCTGACCAACCTGGTTCCGGGAAAAATAATGGATATTCTTTGGAAACAATATTTCGGATTCCGCCGTGCTCATCCATTAACAACAGTTTTACAGCTGATGTTCCCAAGTCTATGCCAATAAATAACACAGTCAAACCTCCTTCTGTTTATCAGGTTCTTATGAATATGCCGCCGGTCTCTTCCGGCTGAAAAACAGGCCCCGCCTGCGATGCTCCGCAGGGAACCCGGGGCAGCTCTGCTGCTTTCTCATATCCGGGTTCCCGTGTATACCTGCGGAACGTATGATCACGTGTTTTAATGGCTTCCCGCAGTCTCCGGAGCCACAACTCACATCTTGATAACCGCTTTGATGACGTCAGCCTTGTTGTCAATATTGTAATTGACACCCTCTATAATATCTTTGAAGTCAAAGACATGAGAAACAATGGATTTCAGCGGGATCTTGCCCTGGCTTACCAGCTTGATGGCCATCGGATACAGATTTCTGTAACGGAAAACAGTATGCAGGACAGCTTCCTGTGCACTCAGGCTTCCAATATCGTATGTGATCTCGGCGTTCGGAGTCATGCCGACAAGTGTGACAGAACCACCCTTTGCGACCATTTTGCCTGTCTGCAGTGTGGTGAACTCAGTTCCTGCTGTCTCAAAGACAAGGTCTGCACCGCCGTTTGTTTTTTCCTGAATATATTTCACGGCATCTACGTCTCTGCCGTTGATGATTTCCATGGCGCCGACTTCTTTGGCTTTGTTGAGACGTTTCTCGATCACGTCGACAGCATAAATCTCATCAATGCCGGCGGCTTTCAGAGACATAATTGTCACCAGGCCGATACAGCCACAGCCGAGAACGACAGCGCTCTGTCCCATTTTGGCTCCGGAAAGGTTGACCGCATGCAGGCCTACACTCAACGGCTCCATCAGGCCCCCTTCCATGGTGTCAACATTGTCCGGGAGCTTGAAACACATTTTTGCCGGATGGGCATAATACTCCAGAAATACACCGTCGCGCTGACCGGGTACAGCCATGAAATCCATATCCGGGCAAAGATTATACAGACCCTTCTTGCACATTTCACATTTTCCGCAACCTACACCCGGCTCCAGAGCAACGCGGTCACCGACTTTCAGGCCTTCCACGTTCTTTCCGACTTCTACAATCGTTCCGCCAGATTCATGGCCCAGCACAAGATCATCTTTGACGATCCAGTTTCCGATACGGCCTGCCTCAAAAAAGTGTAGATCGGATCCACAGACACCGACATACTCGATTTTTACAAGAACTTCATCATCCTTTGGAGTGGGGATGGGTCTTTCCTCCATCTGCATGTCCCG
>CADBNA010000224.1 GCA_902795835.1 uncultured Lachnospiraceae bacterium
TCTTATTGCATTCAGCCGAATATTTCTTGGCGTTCATACACCGCAGGACGTTCTGGTGGGTGCATTCGCGGGACTTCTGGTGATGTGGCTGACAATTCATCTGATGCAGTGGATAGAGCTCCATCCTGAAAAAGACATGCTTGTGGCTTTTGTCGGAATCGGACTTGGAATTGCGGTTGCTTTTTATGCCGCTTTCAAGGCCTATCCGACTGACTATGACGCGGAAGGGAAACTGATAGTAGAAGGTGCCAAGATGGCCAATGACACCTTTAAAGGCGTGGGATATTGCGCCGCCTTTCTGATTGGCTGGATTTTAGAGCGCCGCTTTGTCAGGTTTTCGACAGATGTTCCCCTGGTCCAGAAACTGGAACGCGCTGTCATCGGACTTTTCGGCTATTATGTAGTCAGCCTGATTCTCGTATCTCTCGTCAAGTCGTGGATACATGGACCGGTCGGTACAACGCTCTCCTGTTTTCTTCAGATGTTTTACGTTGTGTTTCTCTTTCCTGTGTGCACCGAATGGATTGAACGGGCGCCCGATAAGGAGCAGGAGGAGACAAAGACAAAGGAGGATATTATTCATGGCAGTTAGAATTGTAACAGATTCTGCAAGCGATATTTCCCAGGAGACAGCAGCCCGGTGGGGCATCCGGGTGATTCCGCTGAAAGTGAGATTCGGCGACGATGAATATCTGGATGGCGTCACACTAAAGACGGAAGAATTTTATGAGAAGCTCGTGGAAACTGATGAAATACCGAAGACCAGCCAGATCCCGCCGTATGAATATGAACAGGTTTTTGCAGAAGCCAGAGAAGCAGGGGATGATCTGATCTATTTCTGCCTGTCCTCGGGTGTATCAGGGTCCTATCAGTGTGCCTGTCTTGCCGCCGCAGATTTTGAAGGCAGCATTTACGTCGTGGATACACAGCAGTTCTGCATTTCCCAGTACATTATTGTAGAACGTGCCGTACAGCTTCGCAATGCCGGTCTTGGAGCGGCGGAGATAGTCTCCCGGATGGAAGAAGAAAAGAAAGACGCACATGTACTGGCGATTTTTGATACACTGGAATACCTGAAACTCGGCGGAAGACTGTCCGCGGCTGCCGCTTTAGCCGGGAACCTGCTGTCGATAAAGCCGGTCATTACCATAGAAAACGGTGAGGTTCGGGTCCTGGGTAAGGCACGCGGATCCAGAAACGGAAACAATCTGATCATGCAGTCTGTTGAGAAACTGGGCGGCATCGATTTCAGCCGGCCGATCTGCCTTGGATATACCGGTTTCTCCGACAAGATGCTTCAGAAGTATATCGCCGATTCTCAGCACCTGTATGCCGGACATGCAGACATGCTCAAGGTCGCAAAAGTCGGTGCCACAATCGGTACGTACGCTGGCCCCGGCGCAATTGCCATGGCTTTCTTTGCCAAAAAATAACAGAAAAGAGCCGTGTCCCGCTTGTCATCTGTTACAAAGCCCTTGTCTGCGGAAATCAGTCTGCCAGAAAAGCCGGCATCACAATCTCTCTGCCCGTGAAATCGGGATTCCGGATTCACACCACACGGATCAGAATCATATAACAGGCAGTTCCGGCAACGATAGACAAATACATGTTTTTCCTAAAGATTTGCAGGATTACAACCAATGTACAGGCAGCGAGTTCCGGAACCCCGTGGGGAAATTGTCCGATGTCTGTATCCCGCAGACAGTAGATTACAAGCACCGTCATAATTGCCGGCGGAAGTACTTTTCCCAGATATTGTACCGTTTTGGGCAGCGGTCTGCTGCCAAACAGCAAAAAGGGAAAAGCACGCAGAGTCCATGTGACAATAGAGATGATGGCGATGACCGCAATGAGATAAATCGTATTATTCATACCGGATGCCCTCCCTTGTTTCAATGGGTCTGCGGAACAGTATCAGCGCCGCCAGACAGGTGATCATGGTTGGAATCAGGAAATACTCTTTTCCAAGCAGGAAGTAGAATCCGAGCGCACAGACAGCTGCTGTTAAAAAAGGTAATTTGGAACGATACTGCCGCCACTGGTTAACAACGACAACCAAAAAGAATGCTGTGGCGGAAAACGCAATCCCACGCATATCAAACTGCAGGAACCGTCCTGCACAGGCACCCATGAAAGAGCCGAATACCCAATAGAAGTGATCAAGCATGGCGATCAGGAATGCAGCCTTATCTTCGTCCAGGTCGGCCTCGTACTGTACAGAACAGAGAACAGAATACGTTTCATCTGTCAGCGTCATGATCATATACGGATAACGCCAGCCCATTCTGCGAAATTTCCCGATAAAACCGATGCCGTAAAAAATATGGCGGGCATTGATGAAAAAAGCCATCACCGCAAGGGATGGCAGGGGAGCCCCGGAAGTCATCATCGGAACCATCACAAGCTGCATTGATCCGGCAAAAATAAAAAAGCTGGAAGCAGTGGTGAGCAGCACGCCATAACCTGAATCGCTCATCAGTATGCCAAACGCAATACCGATGAACAGATAAGTGAAAAGAATAGGAATCGTATTCTTTAGTGCAAAACGAAACTCCTTCATTTTTCTGATCCCTCCGTAATAAAATCACATATTCAGCATATGCAAACAAAGGAATGTGACAGGGAGCAGTCCCTGTCACACATATATATTATTCCCGGTCATTGACAGAAACGATGCGCCCCTGCCCATAGGGATTTTCGTAGTCCGGGCCGATAACACCGCCAAGCGTTTCGGTGATGTAGTCGGTGAGCGCCTGATAATCCTGTTTCCCGTCCTTGATCAGGACTTTGCAGTCCTTTACCATAGTATAGCCATCGCCATAATTCAGCAGCATAAAGTTATGGCTGGCAACCTTGTATGTCTTCTCCGGATCAAGCGGTTCGCCGCCGATGAACACATTACGGACTCTTCGCTCCATGCTCTCGTCAATATGGTCAAAAAGGCCCTGATCATCCTGTACGCAGGGACTGTCGATCGAGGAATCATATTCAAAAGTCAGACCTGCCACCTGTTCAAAGCCCTGGAACGCATCGGGCAGCTCGTGAACGGACCATTCCAGAATATCCAGAACCTGCTGACCTGTGGCTTCGACGACAGTGATCGAATTGCCAAAGGGATAAACCTCCAGAAAATCATTGAGGGTGATATCTCCCCTGGCGATCGGGCTTCGAAGCCCTCCGCCGTTGACAAAAGCGATGTCTGCATCGCCGGCCTGATCCAGAAAAGCATCGGCGCACAGGTCACCCAGATTGGTCTCAGCACAAAGGGCGATCTTGTCGGGGGATCCGCTGCCGGCATTGGGATCGTTGGTTACCAGGTCGAACGAAGTGCTGGCGACCACCTCGGAGAGCCTGGCATTGAGTTCATCCGACTCAGCTGCCACGACCGCGCTCACCGCGTTATCCAGCTCCAGAAGTTCGGGGGCTGCGATGTCACCGGCCCAGGAATAGAGCTCAGAACTGATTTCGCCGTCGCGGCTGATGTGAAGCGCTCCTACATGCTCCATCCTTGAGCCGCAGGCGGAACGGACAACATCCTTTCCGTCCCTGTTCTTCATCACAACCTGATCGGCATCGTGGCTGTGACCGTCGAGAACGGCGTCGATTCCGGTCGTTCCGGAGATTACATCTCTGTACGTCCATGGCCGGCATTCTTCATCGCTTCCCAGATGGGCAAGAAGCACAACGTAATCCGCGCCTTCGGCCCGAACCTCGTCTACGGCATCCTGAACAGCTTCACACAGTTTCGCACCAGATTCATCCTCCATAAAGCCATAGATAGCGTTGCCGTTGTCATCCTGGAAAAGCTGCGGTTTTGGCCCCCGCAGGGTATCCGGCGTGGTAACGCCCACAAAGCCGATCTTCATGCCGCCGGTTTCCCTGATGAGCCAGGGCGCAAAAACCAGTTCGCCCTTTTTGGTGACGTTACAGCTGATATAGGGGAAGTCCGCCTTCTTTGTCAGCTCTAAAAAGTAGTCTGCACCATAGTCGAACTCATGATTGCCGGGGATGGCGATGTCGTAGCCGACCGCGTTCATGATGTCGATAATACTCTCGCCTTTGGTGAACAGGCCGATGGGCTCGCCCTTGATGGCGTCACCGTCATCCACAAGAAGCAGGTTGTACTCTTTAGAGAGTTTCTGCTTCATGGAGTACAGGCCGACATACCCCCAGCCCCGGTCGACAGCGCAGTGAACATCGCTGGTGTAGAGGATCAGCAGGTCTTTTTCTTCAGACCCGTCGTCTCCGGACGCCGGAACGGCAGAGAAAGTCAGAAGCAGACAAAGCAGCAGGCTCAGAAGTACACGCATTCTCTTCATTGCATCACATCCCTTATCAATATTTTACACAATTCTCTTTCCAATAATGTTTCATTCAGTGTATTATTAATTTTACAGGCTGTAAAGAAAAAGAATGATGACTGAAGCACAATTGTTTTTATGATGGTCGGAAAATGGAGAACAGAAGGTCGCATTTTCGGAAGCAAAACTGTATTAGATTTAGGAGAATGCCTTATGTTGATGAAGAAAAGAAACTGCCTGATTCGGTCTGTTGTTGTATGTCTTTTTGTATCACTGCTGCTTTCAATGCCGTGTGCCGTCTATGGCGAATCCACGGCACCGTTTATCAGGATAGACAAGGATGACCCGGATTACTGGCAGGGAGAATTGAGCAATCTTAGACTGATAGCGGGACAGCTGTACGAGCTTCAGGAAGCAGATGCGGATTCCGGAATCGACCCGGACTTTATGCCTGTGGAGGAAGGGCTGGATACACTGTGTATCTCAGGCAGCGCGCAGTTTTCGGTGCCGCAGTTCAGAGCGCTTGCCTCTTCTCTGCGGGAATGTGCCGGGGACAGAACCGTTTATATCTTTGATCTGCGGCAGGAAAGCCA
>CADBNA010000225.1 GCA_902795835.1 uncultured Lachnospiraceae bacterium
AATGCGAGGCGGATATGATCGGTTTTATTAAGGGGATAATTGAAGACATTCAGGAAGACAGCCTGGTCATCGACAACCACGGTATGGGCTGGATCGTCTATGTGCCGGGAAGCCTTCTCGGAGGCCGCGTGCGTGTCGGCGACGAAGTGAAGCTCTATACGTCTCTGCAGGTCCGTGAAGATGCGATGACGCTGTACGGTTTTTTCTCAAAGGATGACCTGGAGGTGTTCCGGCAGGTGCTTGGCGTCAGCGGCATAGGCCCGAAGGGAGCGCTGGGGATCCTGTCTGTCCTGACGCCGGACGATCTGCGCTTTGCGGTCCTGGCGGATGACGCTGCGGCGATCAGCCGTGCACCCGGAATCGGCAAGAAGACAGCACAGAAACTGATCCTGGAACTGAAGGACCGCTTCCGACTGGATGACGCGTTTGAAAAGAAGCTGACGCATCTGCATGAAACGGCGCCTTTGTCCTCCGACAATCTGGCAGGTGCGCAGGCAGACGCCATTGAAGCGCTTACTGCCTTGGGATATTCCGGGACAGAGGCACTGCAGGCAGTCCGCAAGGTGGAGGTGACGGAAGAGATGGATTCCGAACAGATTCTGAAGGCCGCGCTCCGCCACATTTTCTGAGTATGCCTCCGGCAAAGCCGGACTTGAATGGAAAGCAGGTAAGGGGAGACATGGAAAAACGGATCATACAGACAGAAGTGCAGCAGGAGGATCTGCGCTCGGAGCGCAGCCTGCGGCCTCAGAGGCTGGAAGAATATATCGGGCAGGAAAAGGCAAAGCAGAACCTGCGCATCTATATTGAAGCAGCCAGAGGGCGCGGAGACGTCCTGGACCACGTGCTGTTCTACGGCCCGCCGGGACTGGGCAAGACGACGCTGGCCGGCATCATCGCAAATGAGATGGGAACGCACATGAAGGTGACTTCGGGACCCGCAATCGAAAAACCCGGAGAAATGGCCGCTATTCTGAACAACCTGCAGGATGGGGATGTCCTTTTTGTAGATGAGATCCACCGGCTGAACCGCCAGGTGGAGGAGGTTCTGTATCCTGCCATGGAAGATTATGCCATTGACATCATGATCGGCAAGGGCAGCTCCGCCCGTTCCGTCCGGCTTGAACTGCCCCGTTTTACACTGGTCGGGGCAACTACACGCGCGGGACTGCTTACGGCTCCTCTGCGGGACCGTTTTGGCGTTATCCAGCATATGGAGTTCTATACGGTCGAGGAACTGACGGAGATCATTGTCCACTCTTCGAGAATTCTGAACGTGGAAATCGATCCTGACGGCGCCAGAGAGCTTGCCAGAAGATCCAGGGGCACACCCCGCCTGGCAAACCGGCTTCTCCGGCGTGTGCGCGATTTTGCCGCGGTGCAGTACGACGGGCGGATTACCGGCGAGGTGGCCGGCCTGGCGCTGGACCTCCTGGAGGTGGACCGGTTCGGACTTGACCAGACTGACCGCAATATCCTCCTCACTATTATCAGGAAATTCGGAGGCGGCCCCGTGGGACTGGATACCCTGTCAGCCGCGATCGGAGAGGATTCCGGCACCATTGAGGACGTATATGAGCCGTATCTGATCAAAAACGGCTTTCTGAACCGCACGCCCCGCGGCCGCACCGTTTCTGAAATGGCGTGGCATCATCTGGGAATACCGTTTCCGGAGGAATAAGAAAGAGATGGATCTGTTTTCCTATATGAGTGAAAAAAACAAGGAGAGCGAAGCCCCGCTGGCCTCCCGGATGAGGCCGCGGACTCTGGACGAGGTCGTCGGCCAGGAGCATATTGTCGGGCGCGGCAGACTGCTGTACCGGGCCATCCGCGCAGACAAGCTGAGTTCTGTCATTTTTTACGGCCCCCCGGGAACCGGGAAGACGACGCTGGCCCGCGTGATTGCCAATACGACAAGTGCCGGATTTGTGCAGCTGAATGCAACCACTTCGGGAAAAAAGGACATGGAAGAGGTTGTCCGGAACGCACAGGCCCGGAGAGGGGGCTACGGCACGGGGACGATCCTCTTTATTGATGAGATACATCGTTTCAACAAGGGGCAGCAGGATTACCTTCTGCCTTTTGTGGAGGACGGGACGGTCATTCTGATCGGCGCGACGACGGAGAACCCATACTTTGAAGTGAACGGCGCTCTTTTGTCGCGGTCCATTGTCTTTGAACTGAAGCCGCTATCTGCGGAAGCGATCGAAGAACTCCTGCGGAGAGCAGTCTCTGACACGGAGCGGGGCCTGGGAAGCTTTCACGTTGTCCTGGAACCGGACGCCTGTGCGTTTCTGGCTGATATCTGCGGCGGGGACGCACGTGCGGCTCTGAATGCGCTTGAGCTGGGTGCGCTTTCCACAGAGCCCGGAGAGGACGGCCGGATTCATATTGACCTGGAGACGGCGTCCGAGTGCATCCAGAAGAGAGTGGTCCGCTACGACCGGGACGGCGACCAGCATTATGACACGATTTCCGCTTTCATCAAGAGCATGCGCGGTTCTGACCCGGATGCGGCCGTTTACTATCTGGCAAAGATGCTGTATGCGGGAGAGGACGTGAAGTTTATAGCCAGGAGAATCATGATCTGCGCATCCGAAGATGTGGGAAATGCCGATCCCATGGCAATGGTTGTTGCCGCTTCTGCCGCGCAGGAAGTGGAGCGGGTAGGCATGCCGGAGTCTCAGCTGATCCTTTCCCAGGCGGCGATCTATGTTGCCTGCGCCCCCAAAAGCAATGCCTGCTGCGAGGCGGTCTATGCCGCCATGCGGTCTGTAAAAAGCGTCCGGACCAGTGTGCCGGGACATCTGCAGGACGCCCACTACGGAGGGCATGAGAAGCTCGGCCGAGGCATCGGGTACAAATATGCGCACGACTATCCCAATCATTATGTCGAGCAGCAGTATCTGCCGGATGAGGTGGCAGGAGAGCGGTTTTATAAGCCGACAGAGATCGGGTATGAGGCCGCGATCAGGGCTTACTTTGAGAAAATAGGGAGAAAATAGAGAGAGAATAGAGCGGGAGAAGCGCGAAAACGTGCCGTTTCATACAGAAACAGCTCACTGCAGAATCTTTATCAGCGCTTCATAGGCTTCCTGACTGCGAAGCCTCCAGTTTTCCGCCAGGACCTGTGCGGCTGTTTCCGTGGGAACCGTAAAGCTGATTTCCAGAACGGGACAGCCGTTTTCAGCTGCCACACAGTGTACGGTATATGCATTGGCGCCTGTCTGGCGGTAGTCCGCCCAGGTAGAAGCGTCAGTGCGCATGGAATAGCCATGCTTCGAGAGATACGCATCTATATCATTTCGAATATCCGGGGAAATGTCATTCCGGAAGTATTCCAGTGTCTGAAGTCCCTGCGGCGTTATGCTGTAGAATTCTGTATGATTTATCAGCTCGGTGCGGATCAGTTCGGTCTCCAGCATCTCGGAGATGACTTCCCTCAGGTGAAGCCACGTGGTATAGCCCTGTCCGAGCACCAGATCGGAGAGCTGGGTGCCGGTCAGGGAAAAATCCACTTTCTGAAGCGTATACAGAATAATCAGTTTATACAGGGAATAGGCGCTGTCAATCATGGACGATTTCCTCCGCAGCCATTATACCATCTGCGATTTTAGTTGTCTGCTTTTTTTCTTGTATTTTGTCCGGTAAGTGAGTATGATAATTACGGTGCCCGGCTCCCCTGCGGCAGCCGGGCTGCCCGTATGCTGACACGGTTTTCCCATAAACCGTGCCGCTTCATCCATGACTGTTTCACAAACAAAACCAACTATCATATAAAGGAGATAACCGCATGAGCAAGAGACCAACTGTACTGATGATTCTGGATGGTTACGGAGAGAACCCGGTCTGTAAGCACAACGCCGTGTGCGAGGCAAAGACGCCGGTGATGGACCGGCTTCGCAGAGAGTGCCCATATGTGCAGGGCCAGGCGAGCGGGCTGGCTGTCGGCCTTCCGGATGGACAGATGGGAAACTCCGAGGTGGGTCACATGAATATGGGAGCCGGCCGGATCGTATACCAGGATCTTACCCGCATAACCAAGGCCATACAGGACGGCGACTTTTTTGAAAATGAGGAGCTGATCCGGGCAGTTGAAAACGCAAAAGCCAGCGGTGGGTCCCTGCATCTGTACGGCCTGCTTTCGGACGGGGGTGTGCACAGTCACAATACGCATCTGTACGCACTCCTGGAGCTGGCCAAACGGCGCGGCCTGGACAGGGTATTTGTGCACTGCTTCCTGGATGGAAGGGATACGCCGCCCACTTCCGGCATCGAGTATATCCGGGAACTGCTGGAGAAGTTCGATGAGATCGGAACAGGCAGGATCGGCGTGATTTCCGGCCGTTATTATGCCATGGACCGCGATAACCGCTGGGACCGTGAGGAAAAGGCCTATCTGGCACTCACAAAGGGAATCGGAAAAGACGGCGGCACAGACCCGCTCGCTGCCATGCAGGCTTCGTATGATGAGGGTGTGACAGATGAATTTGTCATTCCCACGGTCATGAAGAATGAGGACGGCACGCCCGTAACGACGATTCGCGACGGGGATTCCGTAATCTTCTATAATTTCCGGCCGGACCGCGCCAGGGAGATCACCCGCGCATTCTGTGACCCGGACTTCAGCGGCTTTGAGAGAGAAAAAAGGCTGTCGCTGACCTATGTGTGCTTCAAGGACTATGACGAGACCATTCCCAACAAATACGTGGCATTTAAAAAAGAAGTGCTGAACAACACCTTCGGAGAATGGCTCTCTGCACAGGGACTGAAGCAGGCACGCATCGCGGAGACAGAGAAATACGCCCATGTGACATTTTTCTTCAACGGAGGCGTGGAGGAGCCGAATCCCGGGGAAGACAGGATTCTGGTCAATTCACCGAAGGTCGCCACCTATGACCTTCAGCCGGAAATGAGTGCCTATGAGGTCTGTGACAGACTCTGTGAAGCCATCCGTTCCGGCAAA
>CADBNA010000226.1 GCA_902795835.1 uncultured Lachnospiraceae bacterium
CCCTCACAGAGCACCAGTATCCGGTCGGACAAGGCCAGCAGCACATCCAGATCTTCACCTACAAAAATGACCGCCACGCCATTTTCCTTCTGGCGGTTCATCAGATCATAAATCGTATAGGAGGAGTTGATATCCAGTCCCCGGACGGCATACGCCGTCAGCAGCACACGGGGAGCGAGCGCGATCTCCCGGCCGACCAGGATCTTCTGCACATTTCCGCCGGACAGGCGCCGGACAGGCGTCGACAGGCCCGGCGTCACAACCTCCAGTTCCTTTACGGTCTGTCCCGCCAGTTTTCTGGGCGATTTACGGTCCAGAAACGCCCAGGGCCCGCCCCGGAAAGAGCGGAGCATAAAATTGTCGGTCAGATCCATGTTTGCGACCAGTCCCATGCCCAGACGGTCCTCCGGTACAAAGGACAGCGTCACTCCCATTTTCTTAATGGACAGGGGATCCTTTCCCAGCAGTTCTTCTGTCCTTCCGTCATCTTCGACAAACGAGACATGTCCCTCTTCCGCTTCCTGCAGACCGGCAATTGCCTCCAGCAGCTCCTTCTGGCCGCATCCGGAAATGCCGGCGATTCCCAGAATCTCTCCGCTGCGGGCGGTAAAAGACACATGATCCAGCTTCAGGGCTCCCTCGGCATTGCGTACCGTCAGATCCTTCACTTCGATCCGGGGTTTCGCATCCACAGGATCCGGGCGCCGGATGTTCAGGCTCACCTGCCGGCCCACCATCAGATTTGTCATCTCCTGTGTGGTGGTTTCCGCCGTGATCAGGTCACCCACAAACTCTCCCTTGCGCAGGACGGAGACCCGGTCCGATATGGCTTTTACCTCCTGAAGCTTATGTGTAATGATAACAATAGCCTTGCCGTCCCTGCGCATATTGCGGAGAACGGCGAACAGTTTGTCTGCTTCCTGCGGCGTCAGCACGGCCGTCGGTTCATCCAGGATCAGGATGTTTGCATTGCGGTACAGAACCTTGACGATCTCCACTGTCTGTTTCTGTGAGACAGTCATGTCATAGATCTTCTGATCCGGATCCAGTTCAAACCCGTACAGGTCACAGATCGAGCGGATCCTGGCTGCTGCCGCCTTCAGGTCCAGCCGGCCTTCTTCTCTGAGTCCCAGAACGATATTCTCCGTCGCTGACAGCACATCCACCAGCTTAAAGTGCTGGTGCACCATACCGATGCCCAGTTCCAGGGCATCCTTCGGCGAGCGGATGATCTCCTCCTTCCCGTTGACAAAGATCTGTCCCTCATCCGGATAGTATATGCCGGATAGCATATTCATCAGGGTGGTTTTCCCGCTGCCGTTTTCTCCGAGAAGAGCAAGAATCTCCCCGTTAAAAATATCCAGGTATACGTGCAGGTTGGCAGCTATTTCCTTTTCCCCAAAGTATTTTGTAATATTTCGCATGCTGACCGCAGCGGTTTTCTGTTCCATGAACTCTCCCTTATATGTGCTGACAGGATATTTGCAGAAGCCTGGTAAAGACGAAAACAGCCCTGCCCGGGCACACTTGCCCGGGCAGAGCTGCAGTCTGCTCAGATTAATATGCTTCGTCTTCCAGTGTGATTCCGTCAATCCGCAGGTCAAAATACGGTGCAGAACGATATTCGGACTCATGGAAATAGCCGTCAGAAATAACCTCTGTATCCGGTGTGTACTCAGCATCCGTATCAACGTCAGCTTCGTAGCTGTCCAGAGTCTTTCCGTCTACCGTAAACGCAGCCGTGTCAAATACATGTACCTTGCCTGCCTCGATCTCGGCCTTGACCTCGTCGATCTTGTCCTGGGTGCCTTCAGCGGCGGCCTTCTCATTAACAGCCGTCAGCTCCACAGAACCCGTATCCAGCGTGCCGGTCCAATCGGCATCGATCGGCTTGCCCTCGGCCGCGGAGGTAATCATGTACTCAAAGTACGGCTCCCAGTTAATGCGGGAGGATACGATGAATGTATTCGGTCCGACACTCTCGGTGCTGCCATTGTAGGAGACATCCGGAACGCCGGCGGCCTCACAGGCTGTCGGTGCGCCCATGGAATCCGCATGCTGGCTGATCAGGACACACTTGTTGGAAATCAGTTTGTTCGCGGCTTCTTTTTCAGCAGTCTCATCATACCAGGAACCGGTGAAGGTAACCTCCATGGTAGCGCTCTCGCAGATGGAGCGGGCGCCCAGGAAGAAGGATGTATAACCGGAAATAACCTCGGCATAAGTGTACGCGCCGACATATCCGATCTTGGCCTCTTCTGCCTTGATATCGCCGTTTTCGATCATCTCATTGAGCTTCATGCCGGCAGCAACGCCTGCCAGGTAACGGCCTTCATAAATGGATGCAAACGCATTGTGATAGTTGTCAAGGCCTTCGGTGTGCGCCTTTGTTCCGGTGGCGTGGCAGAACTGCACCTCCGGGAACTCCATGGCTGCCTGGATCATGTAGTCCTCATGTCCAAAGCTGTCGGCAAACACCACATTGCAGCCGCTGTCAGCAAGCTCTGCTGCAGCGTCATAGCATTCCTGTCCTTCCGGAATATTGGTCTTCAGAATGATCTGGTCATCCGCCAGGCCAAGAGCAGCGGCGGCTTCCTTAGCGCCATTGATGAAGTTCAGGTCGTAGGTGGAATTCTCATCATGCAGGAAAATAAAACCAACCTTGATGCTGCTAAGATCCGTCTTTGTCTCCTTGGCATCACTTGCGGCAGAGCTGGCAGCTTCTTCTGCCTCGCTGGCAGCTTCGCTTACGGCTTCCTCCGCCTCGCTGGCAGCTTCACTAACGGCTTCCTCTGCCTCGCTGGCAGCTTCGCTTACGGCTTCCTCTGCCTCGCTGGCAGCTTCACTAACGGATTCCTCTGCTTCGCTGGCGGCTTTGCTAACGGCTTCCTCTGCCTCGCTGGCAGCTTCGCTTACGGCCGCCTCAGCCTCGCTGACCGCAGCTTCCGCTTCGCTGGCGGCTTCACTTACCGCTGCTTCGGCCTCGCTGACTGCAGAAGATGCTGCCTCTTTCGCCTCTGAGGCCGCTTTGGATGCGGAACCTCCGCAGGCAGTCATGCCAAGCACCATCACCGCAGACAGCACTATCCCAATGATTTTTTTTCTCATATTTCCTCCTCCTGTTGTAAAGAAAAACCATAAAAGGAATTATATACAGGTCATACGGGCAGGCGGCCCATATGGCATTGTATAGCATAAGTATTAAAAAGCTGCCGGCAGAGGCAGGCAGCCTTTCACCCCGCCGTTCATACGCCCGTTCAACCGGTGCGCAGGCGGAACTTCTGGATTTCTCTCTCATCGGAGACCAGTTCGATTTCCGCGCCCAGGTCCCGGAGCTTTTTGTCAAAATCCTCGTATCCGCGGAGGATATAAACGATATCGTCAATCACCGTGACGCCTTCCGCTGCCAGCCCTGCAATCACAAGAGCCGCTCCCGCGCGCAGGTCAGGCGCGCTGATACGGGCGCCGGTCAGCGTATCAGTCCCGTCGATAATCGCCGTGTTGCCTTCTACCCTGATGGAAGCCCCCATCCGTGCGAGTTCATCTACATATTTAAAACGGTTTTCAAAAATACTCTCCGTAACAATGCTGGTGCCGCGGGCAAGGCAGAGAGCCACGCCGATCTGCGGCTGCATATCCGTCGGGAAGCCCGGATACGGAAGCGTCTTTACATGCGTCTTCCCCAGTCTGCTCTTCGCACTGATACGGACAGCGTCATCAAACTCCTCTACCTGGCAGCCGATCTCAACCAGCTTTGCCGTCATGGCCTCCAGGTGTTTCGGGATCACATTTTTCATCAGAATGTCTCCGCGGGTAGCCGCCGCGGCAAACATAAACGTACCCGCCTCGATCATATCCGGCACGATTGTATAGGTTGTGCGGTGCAGGGACTCCACGCCCCGGACCCGGATCACATCGGTGCCGGCTCCTTTGATATTTGCGCCCATACTGTTCAGGAAGTTCGCGGCGTCAACGACATGCGGCTCTCTGGCAGCATTCTCGATCACCGTTTTTCCCTGCGCCATGGCTGCGGCCATCATAATATTGATTGTCGCGCCGACAGAGACGGTATCCAGGAAAATGTGGGCGCCGTGCAGGTCGTCAGCCGAGGCATAGATCACGCCGTTGCGGATACTGACGGTGGCGCCGAGCGCGCGGAATCCCTTCAGATGAAGGTCTATCGGTCTGCTGCCGATATTGCATCCGCCCGGAAGCGGCACCTCGGCCCTCTTGTATTTTCCCAGAAGAGCTCCCAGCAGATAGTAAGAAGCCCTTATTTTTTTGATGAATTCATAATCGACACTGACAGACCCGATTGTGGAGCCGTTAATGCGCACTGTGTGTCTGTCCACACGGTTCACCGTAGCTCCGATTACAGAAATGGCCTCCAGCAGTACATTGATATCGCTGACGTCGGGCATGTTGTCCACAACAACTGTCTCGTCAGTCATGATGGCGGCGGTCAGAATTGCAAGAGCCGCGTTCTTGGCGCCGCCGATTTCGACTTCGCCTACCAGCGGATTGCCGCCTCTGATAACATATTTGTCCATTCTCCACCCCTGGATTTATTTGACAACAGCCGGTTCTTCTCCCCTTGCGGCTATCGCCAGTGATAGCGGCCCGTGTGAGCAGTCCCCTTACCTCCCGTCACAGCCGGGTCCGGCAGCATAAAAAAATCGCCGGAAAGAATCCGCGCCTATATCTTACCCTATCTCCCAACATTTGTAAACCTCAAAACAGGGGGTAAATTCCGCCCGGATTCTGACAAAGCGCTCTTTGAGACGGGAATTGCAGATTTTTCAGTTTTCTGTGATTATCACTTCTTGCGGGCTGTTCTGTTCATTGCTATACTGTTGTTAATTGCTCTTCACTCACTTTATTGCTTCTATAATTAATTACATGGACATTGGGAGGTTTGCTTATGAAAAAGACATTGCTGGCAGCCGGTCTGATTGCCGGCCTGACCCTGAGTTCAACAGCCGTATTTGCCGAATCCGGGGCACAGAGCCATGAAATTGAACGGCTCGATTACACATCTCTCCTGCACTATGAGCTGGAGCCCGCCGGCTCTGTCGAAGACCCGGACGGTTCCTTCTATTTCGGCTATGATTCCCTTATGGACCAGAACGGGGACGCCATTGATCTGCTCTCCTGCACCGGCGATGTCCTGCTGTCTGGCATTGAAGATATAGACTACCTGGGCGGCGGTCTGTACAAAGCGCGTACACCTCTTGAAGAAGATAATGTTAATAAGACCGGTCTTTATACGACAGAAGGAGACACGCTGATTCCGGGAGACGCAGCCTCCATCGTTATGCCGTACAACAGGGATGACGGCAGCGCCCGGTTCGTAGGTGTCATCTACACGACAGAAGAAACCGACAATGAAGATGAGTGTATTATCTATTTTACTTCCGATCTGATTTCCATCAGTGTCGGAGAAGAGGATGTCATGTATAAAGGCTATCTGCGGGTATATGATATCGAAAAACAGCAGTTCGTACCCGGCGTGGAGTTTTCCTCTGTTCCCAGAAACGGCATCCGTGACCTGGCCGACTCTTTTGTGATTGAGCATGACGGAATGATCACCATGTATGATCCTGACGGCAATATCCTGTGGGAATCTGACGGCTATCTCTCCGATGGCAGCTACAGCGGCATTGTTGTATCGACAGGAGGCAGTTATTATATTGTAGACGGTACCGGCAAAGACTCCTGGAAGTCGGATAATTCCATCAGCGTTGTCTGCCCCGAGCTGGATTATTACAGCGTATATGACGGAGAGAGCGGCTCCCCGTATCACCTGATAGACATGGAAGGCAACCGTCTCTCGGAAGAAACCTGGCCGATTCTGTACAGCATAGCCGGCAATGTCATCCGTACAAACGATGCAGACGGCAACCCCATCGCCGCTTCCCTTGACGGAACCGTCATTGCTGACGATGTCGATATGGTCAGTTATGTCATGGGCGGATACGGGTTTATCTCACATAAAGATACCGACCTGTTCTCCGTTATAACACCGGAGGGTATCGTGAATGATCTTGAAGGCGGCAGCACGTACGAGCTTTATTTCGGCAAGGGAGAATTACCGGTTGCGCTGAACACCGGCGAGGTTTTCGGAAAGGATCTTGGTGCAGAAAGCGCAGACACGCTTGCTCCCGGACTGCTGTCCGTCTATGTCACCTCTTCCAGCGGATCGAAGTACGGCGTGTATGACGGTTTTACCGGGGAAGAACTGCTTGCTCCGGAATATGATGATATCCGGATCGCGGGCAACTATCTCTACGCTGATAAATCCGGTTCCACGGGCCGCGACAGCTGGGATTTATACAGAATCCGTCTCCTGCCCGTCAGTGACTGACTCTGCTGAAAAGAAAGATCCTGCCGAAAAGACGGATTCTGCCGAAAAGACGGATTCTGCCGATACGAAAAACAGCGCCCGGGTAAACCGCCGCTTTTCCGCCGGCATCTGCCCGGGCGCAGATCATTACCATACCCGAACCCGACAAAAGGAGGCAAATACAAAGGCGTTATGATGAATATGCTGGAGGAAGCCATTATCTATGCAACCGTTCTGCACCAGGGAAAAAAGCGGAAAAGAGAAGATATTCCCTATATCCTTCATCCGCTTGAAGTGGCACAGATTCTGTCAACCCTCACCGACAAACCGGAAGTACTCGCAGCCGGTGTCCTGCATGATGTAGTGGAGGATACAGACGGCACGCTCTCGGAAATCAGGCAGAGATTCGGTGACCGGGTCGCAGAACTGGTGGCATCGGAAACCGAAAATAAATATCCGGGAGAAGACAGCGGCGCTTCCTGGAAAAAACGCAAAGAGGAATCTCTCCAGGTTCTGAAGCACACCAAAGATATCGGGGTAAAGATGCTCTGGCTCGCCGACAAGCTCTCCAACATCCGCTCTTTTTTTACCGGCTACAGTGAACTCGGAGAAAACCTGTGGGATTCTTTTAACCAGAAAGATCCGGAGCTTCACCGCTGGTACTATAAAACCGTCGCGGAATACATAGAATATGATCTGAACAGGACCGCGGCCTACAAAGAATTCATTCTCCGCATTAATTATATCTGGCCGGGCACCTTTGACTCGGCAAAATCCAGATACAGAAAATACAGAGAAGTGTCCATCGAAGGCTGCGAAAAGATCGGTTCGGGATTCAAAGGTGACGTATACCGCTATGATGATGAAACCATCATCAAGGTATATAATGAAAACAACACCTATAAAGATGTCGAGCAGGAAATCGCACTTGCCAGAAAAGCGTTTATCATAGGGCTGCCGACTGCCATTTCCTTCGGTATTGTATCGGTGGGCAAGAGGTACGGCGCCATGTTCGAGCTGCTGAATACCATGACCATATCAGAGCGGATCGCCAGAGACACCAGCCAGGTTCCGTATTACGCTAAAGTCATGGCAAATCTGGCCCATCAGATTCATGATACCAGGATGACGGGTGACGATGACTTCCCGGATGCCTCGGAAAGGCTCAGACAGCGTCTGGAGAACGGCATCATGAGAGAAAATGAAGTACTGGGGCAGCGTGTGCGGGAACTGATTGATGCCCTGCCTCCAACCCGGTATCTGACACACGGCGATTTCCATTCAAATAATGTATTCATCGTAAACGGAGAACCCCTGCTGATCGATATGGACCGGCTGTCCACGGGGCATCCCATTGTCGACCTGAGCGGAATGTATCTGTCCTATATAGCTTTTGGTGAAACGCACCCCGATGTGGTGGCAAATTATATGGGATTTCCTTACGAGAAGGCACAGCAGTTTTTCTTCTGTTTTCTGAAGGAATATCTGCAGACAGCAGACGAAGACCGCATCAGAACGGCAGCAGATAAAGCAGCCCTTCTTGCCTCCACCCGGATGATCAGCCATATCAGAAAAAATGGCCGTCTGTCGCCGGAAGATAAGGCTGAAATAAGCCGTCTCGTAGATAAGGTCGAAGAGCTGATGACGCGGGTCGACAACCTGTTGGTCTAGGTCTGTGTCTGTGCCTTTGCTTTTTTCCTTTAATCATTCATCCCGGAACCCGAGAAGCCCTCTGCTTCCATCTTCCGGACAGCAGGTAGGTGCCTCCGATCAGGAATGGCACCAGCCCCGCGAAGGCATTGCCGAACCAGAAGCCGCGGATTCCCCAGTTCAGGACAACGCCCAGCAGCAGCGCCAGCCCGATCCGGCAGATAATGCCGTCCAGCAGGGCGACTGCCAGATTCAGCTGTGAGTGGCCGGAGCCATTGATCAGGGCAAAATTAGCCGGCCGCAGTGTCGCGCCAAGATACTGAACCATTGCAACGGGAATATATGTTACGGCCATCGCCAGAACCGCCCTGTCATCTGAAAACAGCCCAAACAGCCACTCTGGCCGGAAAGCGGTGATCACGGCCATTACACACGCTGGAATTGCCACGATCCACAGCGCGTGAAACACGATCTTCGGCACACGTTCCGTCTTTCCGGCACCCAGCGCCTGCGAGATCATCGCTCCTCCGGCAGAGGAGATCGCCTGTGAAATGACGCCGATCATCATCTCCAGCTTCCTCGCCACGCCGGTTACCGCAATGGCAACGGCCCCGTAAGTATTAACGTACGAATTGACAAACAGCATCGAAAAAGTAACCGCAGCCGACTGGATCACCATAGGAATGCCCAGTGACAGGAGCGGCCCCGTCACAGACCGGTACAGGCGGAAATGCGAGGGTCTGAAATCAAAACAGATCTGCTGACGGTTCCGGTAGAGCAGCCGGAGTGCAAAAAGGAAACTGGCAGCCTGGCCGATCACGGTTGCCAGAGCGGCGCCCAGCGGCCCCATGCGCAGCGGGCCAACAAACAGAATGTCCAGCACAATGTTAATCACGGTTGCAATCGCAATAAACTCAAACGGGTGTCTGGAGTCACCCATTCCCCGGAGAATCGCAGACACCAGGTTGTATCCATAGATAAAAACCAGCCCATATACACAGGTCACGCTGTACTGCCGTGTGAACTCCCAGATCTCAGCAGGAGTATTCAGCCACCGCATAATACCCTGATAGGTAAGCAGAAAGACAATCATGAGCACAACCGCCAGCCCCATCAGCAGCGTGAACATCGTTCCTACCATTTCACCCACTTTATCTCTGCGGTTCTCTCCGACATGCCGGGAGATCAGGATCTGACCGGCATTGGAAAAGCCCATCGCCACAAACACCATCAGCTGCATGACCTCCCCGCCGATCGATACGGCCGACAGGCCGGCGGTGCCGACAAACCGGCCTACCACCATCATATCGACCATATTGTAGACCATCTGAAGGAGACCCGACAAAAACAACGGCAGCGAAAACCGGAGCAGCGTTCCCGGCACGCTTCCGACCGTCAGGTCACGGATGATTTCTTTATTCTGCGCCAATTCAAATTCCTTCTTTCATGTCATGGGAAACGGGGCGGCTTCGAGGAGACAGGGGGAGTCGGCGGCGGAGGCGGAGGAGACGGAGGAGACAGGGGTCAGACCTGTGTCTCCTCCCAGACGGCTTCACCTGCCTGTCCTCTTTATTCCGAGGAGACGCAGGTCTGACCCCTGTCTCCCAGGTCTGACCCCTGTCTCCTCGTTCAGAAAAAGAACGGGACGATACGCCGTCCCGTTCCCTGTTTTTCCATTCTCCGCAATACACCGTCATACTATGACAGCCTGCCCTGTACGGGCGCTTCTCAGACAAAAATGCCGTCAAAACGCTTGTCTGCTTTCTTCGGAAATGGATTACATGACTTCCTTATGCAGAGCCAGGAAATCCAGCATTTTTGTCTCATCATCCTTACTGTCACACCACAATTCCAGTTCTTCGCCATGATCACCCAGAAGAGCAGCCACTGCGATATACTGGCTGAGTTTGGACTTCAGGTTATACTTATCGCCAAAGCTGGAAGTCAGATAGACATCTTCCTGACACTCATCAACAACTTTCAGGAACTCATGGACCTGATCAATATTCTTTAATTTCATCGTTATACCCCTTTCTATTCTTTTCTGCTCAATACACGTGCTCATTATAACACCGGTTTATTGAATTGCAATATCTCTTTTACCGTATTTACAGGGCTTTTATTCTGTTTTTCTGTGATTTTTGCAGAAACAGAGAGAAGACGAAGGAGACAGGAGACAGGGGTCAGACCTGTGTCTCCTCAAACAAGTTCACCTGCCTGCCTATCCTCTTTATTCTGAGGAGACGCA
>CADBNA010000227.1 GCA_902795835.1 uncultured Lachnospiraceae bacterium
AGCATGGTAAACGCCGCTGCGTCTGCAGGCACGGGAACATTGTCATCCTGTATAAAATCTCCCAGATGGCTGTCCTCTTCTTCACCGATCGGCGTTTCCAGGGAAACCGGCTCCTGTGAAATCTTCAGGATCTCCCGGACCCTGTCCACCGACATATTCATCTCCTGGGCGATCTCCTCGGGAGTGGGCTCCCTGCCGAGTTCCTGCAGCAGCTGTCTGGAGATGCGGATCAGTTTGTTGATCGTCTCCACCATATGCACCGGTATCCGGATTGTGCGCGCCTGGTCCGCTATGGCACGCGTGATTGCCTGGCGGATCCACCAGGTTGCGTATGTGGAAAACTTGTATCCCTTCCGGTAATCAAACTTTTCCACCGCCTTGATCAGGCCCAGGTTGCCTTCCTGAATCAGATCCAGAAACAGCATGCCGCGGCCCACGTACCGTTTTGCAATCGAGACGACAAGCCGCAGGTTGGCCTCGGCCAGTCTCTTCCTGGCCTCTTCGTCGCCTTCCTCCATCCGCATGGCCAGATCGATCTCTTCTTCAGCCGTCAGAAGCGGGACCTTGCCGATCTCCTTGAGGTACATGCGGACAGGATCCTCGATACTGACGCCTTCCGGAACGGACAGGTCGATATTTTCCATATCAACCTCTTCCTCCTGGTCGATCTGCGGCTCATCATCCAGCAGCAGCATCTCCTCATCCGGAGTCTCATTTTCCGCCGTCATCCTGAGCACGTCAATTTCGTGTTCCTCCAGATAATGGACGACATTTTCCAGCTGTTTATCTGTCAGATTCATTTCCCGGAAAAAATCCTGCAGTTCCTGGTATTCCAGATAGTTTTTCTTCTTCTTGGCGATTTCCAGAAGTTCCTTGGTTTTCTCCAGTAGTTTTTTGTTGTCTGTCTCCATTCGCAATTTCACCCCTTCTTATGCCGTGTCATAAGCTTCAAACAAAAAGATCCGCCGGGAGGCCTTCCTGCCGAAGCTTCTCGAGTTTCTTCTTTTCTTCCGCCAGATGCAGCATGCCCTGCATATCCCCGGGATCAAGCGCCGCTGCCTGCCCGTCCAGACTGTTTTTCTTCATGCGCAGCAGAACGTCAGCCAGAGCCTTTTTCCTGTCTTTATCTGTGGACAGGTCCATACTGGTATTAAACAGTTCCGCCACCTTCGTCTGTACGTCACCGTCTCTGAAATGATTGATCACATCCGCAGGGCTTACCTGTCCGGATGCCGCCTGCTCCCAGATCAGCTCTGCGGCCTCTCTGTACAGCGGTGTGGTAAAATCGGACGGGGCCAGATAATCCCGGAGCGCCGGTATCAGCTCCGGCATGTCCGTCAGCCAGGTGAGCATCAGCTTCTGGGATTTTTCCGCGGCGGTATCCCGCTGTGCTTTTGTACGGGCCGCCTGGCGCGGCTGCTGGGGAAGTCTCTGCCCCGTGCCCTTCATGGCCTGTTTCCCGATCTGCCGCTTCAGCAGTTCGCGGTCAACATGATATCTTCTGGCAATGGCTTCCGTATAGCTGTTTCTCTCTATCTCATCACCGATCTCCGCCAGACGAGCTGCCGTCTCATGCAGAAAATCCGTTTTTCCCTGGGGATCCCGCAAGTCGTAATTCCGCTCGCTCATCCGCACGGAAAACAGGAAACTGTTCTCGGCATTTTCAAGTCTCTCCCCGAATGCCTCCGTTCCCATATTCCGGATAAACTCATCCGGATCCTTGTACGGCCTGAGATCAACGACCTTTGCGGCCAGTCCCGCCTCCCGGAGCATGGGAATCGCCCGCAGGGCCGCACGCACGCCGGCCTCATCCATATCATAGATGACCAGAACCTCTCTGGAAAAGCGCCCCAGCAGGGAACACTGCTGTGAGGTCAGCGCCGTGCCGAGAGAAGCCACGGCATTTGTAAAGCCGGCCTGATGCATGGCAATAACATCCATGTACCCCTCACAGATAATCAGGTTTTTTCTCCGGCTGCGCCTTGCGGCATGCAGCCCGTACAGATTCCGGCTCTTGTCAAATATTTTCGTCTCGGGTGAATTCAGGTACTTTGGCTTTCCCTCTCCCATCACGCGGCCGCCGAAGCCGATCACCCGGCTGTTCGCATCCATGATCGGAAACATGACCCTGTTCCAGAACTTGTCCGAAGGGCCGCGTTTCTCATCGAAAATGAACAGGCCGGAATCCAGGAGCAGGTCATCCGGATACTCGCTGCGCTTCATAAACTGATACAGATCATTGCTGTATCGGTCGGCATATCCGAGGCCGAACTTCCGTATCGTTTCATCGGAAAGGCCCCTGCCCCGGAGATAGTCCAGGGCCCTGGCTCCGGAAGGCGTGTACAGTTTTCCTACGTAATACTTCGCTGCCTGCTTGTTGATCTCCAGAAGAAGTGCGCGGCGGTCGGCCTCTTCCCTGGCCTCCTTCGAGTTCAGATCCTCCGGCAGTTTTACGCCTGCCCGCTCCGCCAGCACCTTCAGGGCTTCCTGAAACGAATAGTTTTCATATTGCATAAGGAAGGTAAACACATTTCCGCCGGCTCCGCACCCGAAGCAGTAGTACATCTGCTTTCCCGGACTCACGGAAAAAGAACCGGTCTTTTCATTGTGAAACGGACAGAGGCCGAAATAGGAGCTGCCTCTCCTCGTCAGCTTCACATAAGGAGAAATAATGTCTACGATATCGTTTCTCGAACGAACCTCCTCTATAATATCATCGGTATACCGCATGGTTTAGGTCTCCATCCTGTCACCGCCGTTCCGGGACTGCCTTACAGCACATCCCAGGACTTTGGCACATAGATCTCTTCAAACCTGTGAATACAGTACTGGTCTGTCATGCCGGAAATATAGTCGCACACGACACGCTCTATTGGTTCCCCCGCCTCCAGCATGCCGCGGAATTCTGCCGAGAGTTCATCGGGATGATCCGTCAGATAGCTGTACAGGGCGCTGATAATCCGGTCCACCTTGATCTCTTCATGCTTGGCAACCGGGTTTGTATAGACATGGGCGAACATGTGGCGCCGGAGCTCCATCATAGCCTCCCTGACCGTTTCCGACTGACAGATGTCATCCCTGTCCCTGCTGGCAGAGATCAGATCCATGATCAGCGTATTCAGGATTTCTTTATTGGTATCGCCGAGGGCGGCCCGGATGGAAGACGGAATATCTCCTTCCGAAATAATACCGGCTCTCTGCGCATCATCCATGTCATGGTGAATATAGGCGATCTTGTCGCAGAGCCGGACTACCCGGCCCTCCAGAGTCGCGGGAATCGTCTTCATCTGGTGATTGCGTATGCCGTCCCGCACCTCCCGGGTCAGGTTCAGACCCTGCCCTTCATTCTCCAGAATGTCCACCACGCGCAGGCTCTGCTCATAATGGCGGAATCCGAAGGGGCACAGCTTGTCCAGCGCCCGCTCGCCTGCGTGGCCGAATGGCGTGTGGCCAAGATCATGTCCCAGCGCCACAGCTTCCACCAGATCTTCATTCAGCCGGAGCGCCTTGGCGCAGGTGCGCGCAATCTGCGACACCTCCAGCGTATGCATCAGCCGTGTCCGGTAATGGTCTCCCTGCGGGGAAAGAAATACCTGCGTCTTGTCCTTGAGCCGCCGGAAAGCCTTGCAGTGCAGAATCCTGTCCCTGTCCCTCATGTATTCCGTGCGGACATCATCCTGTGACGCAGGCCGGTCACGCCCGGCCGTATCGCCGCTGCAGGCCGCAAACGGGCTCAGATAGCTGCGTTCGTTCTGTTCAATGATCTCCCGG
>CADBNA010000228.1 GCA_902795835.1 uncultured Lachnospiraceae bacterium
ATACTGACAGGCAGTCCGCCGATGGATTCTTCGCTCTTACAGACCCGGGCAAGGTTTTTACGGTAAAGGGAAATCTCTTCCTCCGCCGGATGGCAGTACATATTGTATAGTCCGTTCCCTCAATGTATAATTAAATCCTCAATGTATAATTAAATCATGAAGCCGCCGCCATGAAACAACAGATGCGCTGCCCTGGCATGCCCCAGGACACCTTCCCGCTCTGACGGGCTCCCCTTGTCCGCCGGAGGCTGCTCAGAAGGTGATTGGACATCTCCTGAGTTAAACCTGACATTTGCCCCACCTGAAGAGGAGGGGGCCATCACCTTCTGGGTATAATGGATTACAGTCTGGAAAGGGATAATAATATGACGAAGAATTTGAATCCTCAATATGAACATCGGCTGATATCACGGAGTTTTCTCCGCTATATCGGTCCTGCACTGATTTCCCTGCTGTTCGCGCAGATCGCGCCCGTAGTGGATGCATTCTGCATTTCAGGGAAGCTCGGTGATGAAGCGTTGTCTGCAATCAGTGTAGTATCACCTGTCTATTATTTCTTTAATGTGATAGCGGTTCTGGCAGGAATCGGAGCCGGAGTTACTATTGCCAAGGCGTCAGGCACCGGCGAACGGGAGGAGACAGGACGTGTCTTTACGCGCGTACTGATGCTGACAATTGCCGTCTCCGTCATCGTAAGCGGGGTGCTTCTCCTGTTTATGGACCCAGTCCTCCGGTTCCTCAGTGCGACGCCGGAGAACATGGACTACTCCAGGGATTATCTCAGGTTCCTTCTGATCGGCATGGTTTTTTATGTGCTGAATATGGCAGGCGCCTATGTCCTGACGGATGATAACAACCCCAATCTGGCCATGGCCGGCGGTATAGTCGCCAGCATCGTCAATATCATTGTCGACTTTGTGGGAATGTATGCCCTGCATCTGGGAATATGGGTCACGGCTTTCGGCACCCAGTTCGGCATGTTTTGCAGCTGTCTGGTGTACATGCTCCATTTTCGCAGGAAGGAACGCCTGTGCCGGATCGACTTCTCAAGGGGAAGGGACGGGGAATTCCGCATTATGGAAATCCTGAAGCCCGGTATTCCGCAGGCGCTTATGAACCTTCTTCTTGTCCTGCAGATCCTCGTGACCAATCTGATTCTGTCGAGGTTCGTGGGTACCGGAGGACTCAGCAATGCGGCCATCATTGAAAATCTTGAACTGATTGCCACTATCCTGGCGGCCGGAATTTCTGAATCGGTCATGCCCTTTACTGCATCTTATTTCGGGGAGGGAAACAGAAGCAGCATGTATCTGGTGAAGCGGACGGCAGTCTGGATAGGGGGCGCCGTCATGCTGCCGCTTGTGGCCGGCCTTATGATCTGGCCGGAGTGGTTTATGGGCCTCTTTTCTGTCGAAAGCGATGTGATGCTGCGCACACTGCCCGGATCGCTGCGGATAGTTGCCTTCAGTTATCTGTTCCTCATGTTCAGTAATATTTTCCAGAATTACCTGACATCCATTGAGGAGGAGAATACCGTCAATATTTCCTTCATTATCCAGTTTGCGGTTCAGATATCGCTGACGATTCTGCTTGCGAGGTGGATGCCTGCGTTTGCACCCTGGCTTGCTGCCCTGGCAGGCTCTGTATCCCAGTTCTTCTACCTGGCCGTCATCAAAAAAATGTTGAAGGGGACGATCCGCTTCTGTCCGGAGAACACGCTCCTTCTGACCGGCGCTTATGCTTCCGCCGGAGAGGCGGATACCTGGCTTGAGCAGGCAGCTTCTGTCCTTGATGGGGCGGAGCTGGAAACGGTTAAGAAGGAGATGCTGGACCCGTTTATCAGGAGCCTGCCGGCGGGGAAAACCCCGCTCACCTCGTTCACGGTTCTGGATGAAGAAGACGGCATACGGAGGGTCATACTGCGCTATAATTCGAAGAAAGATTATATGGAGTCCGGGGTAGAAGGAGACGCCCTGTGCGCGCGCAGTGATTTTAACTCTATGCGCAGATGGATGATGGATTTTAATAAGGCCTGAGGGTCTGGTTCGGACAAAAAGCTTATGTACACTGTCAGTTTTTTTATAAAGGGGGACATATATGGAACAGCGGGAATTTGAGAAATTGCTTCACATTCATGACACAGACTTTGATGTACAGGAGCGCCCTGCCTGCAGACTGCTGCAGGATACTGCGGAACTCTTTCCTGACAGGATTGCGGTGATCGCGGCCGACAGGAGCCTGCGTTACAGGGAGCTGAATGCCGAGGCCAACGCTGTGGGCCGCTGCCTGGCGGGGGCCGGAGTGAAACCGGATACGATCGTTGCCGTGATGACGGACCGTGACAGCTATGCATATGTTTCACGGCAGGGCGTGTTAAAGAGCGGAGGTGCGTTTCTGCCTGTCGACCCGGAGTATCCGGAAGACCGGATCCGCTATATTCTGGAGGATTCACATGCCGCCTATGTGGTTACGACAGGGGATGTTCTCGGACGGAGGAAGGATCTGTCATCGTACTTTGAGGACAGCGGCATACAGGTCGTGGATGCAAAGGAAGCTGCCGCATCCTTTTCCGGAGATAATCTGGACCTGGATCTGTCCTGGGATTCGTGCGCGTATGTGATCTATACTTCCGGTTCCACCGGCAGGCCCAAGGGCGTCAGGCTGACAGGACACAATCTTGTCAACTTTGTTGAAGACCATGAAAAGAATCTGGAAGTACATACTTATCTCAGTCATTGCAGCTGCTCTCTGGCAATCGCTGCGATGACCTTTGATGTTTCTGTCATGGAAGAATTTGTTCCACTGTCCCATGGGAAGACGGTTGTGCTGGCAACACAGCAGCAGATCATGGACCCGAAGGCGCTTGCCGGGCTCATGGTTCAGAACAGGGTGGATGCGATGTGCTGCACGCCCAGCTACATTTCCAACATGGTCGCCATGGAGGTAATGCTGCCGGCAGTGAAGCAGCTGAAAGTGATTGATATTGGCGCGGAAGCTTTTCCCCCGTCTCTGTACAGGAAGCTTATGGAGATCAATCCGCAGCTGATGGTCATCAATGGCTACGGTCCCACGGAGGCTACCATCAGCTGCACGGCCGAAATTGTGACCAGCGAGGAATCCATTACCATCGGGGTACCGAACGGCAATGTCCATGTGTGTGTGGTAAATGAGGAGAATGAGCCTCTGCCGCCGGGAGAAAAGGGAGAGCTCGTGATTCTCGGCGCGGGCGTCGGCGCAGGCTATGTCGGCCGGGATGATCTGACGGAAAAAAGCTTTATAGAGCTCTGCGGCCACCGGGCTTATAAGAGCGGAGATCTTGCCAGAATTCTGACAGATGGACGCATAGAGTACCACGGGCGGCTGGACAA
>CADBNA010000229.1 GCA_902795835.1 uncultured Lachnospiraceae bacterium
CATGACCATAACCACGGCCACTCCCATGTCCACAGGAATCTCGGTGACATCCGGCAGATCCTGTCGCAGGCGGAACTGACCGACGGCGCGAGAGCAATGGCCGGGCGGATTTTCCTGATTCTGGCGGAGGCGGAAGCCGCTGTTCACGGAAAGCCTGTGGAAGAAGTTCATTTTCATGAAGTGGGAGCCGTGGATTCCATTGTTGACATAACTGCCGCGGCTGTCTGTCTGGACAATCTGGGCATCAGGGATGTGGTTATCCCGCAGATCTGCGAGGGCAGCGGGACAGTCCGTACGCAGCACGGAATCCTTCCTGTTCCGGTGCCGGCTGTTTCGGCGATCTCCGCTGCATACGGACTTCCGCTGCATTTTACGGGACTGCATGGGGAATTCGTGACGCCTACCGGAGCCGCTGTCGCCGCTGCCATCATGACGACAGACGTCATGCCTGACAGGTTCCGCATCCGGAAGCTCGGCATCGGAGCGGGCAAGAGAGACTATGAGCTGCCTGGCATGCTGCGGATCATGAGAATCGAGACAGAAGAGGGACAGACGGCAGAGAAGGATACAGCCGGAAAAGCTGAGATAGCCGGAAGGACCGGAGTGGGGGATTTCATCTGGAAGCTGGAGTCGAATCTGGATGACTGCACCGGTGAAATCCTGGGGTATGTCATGGAGAGGCTTTTTGAAGCCGGAGCCCGGGATGTGCACTATATGCCCGTATTCATGAAAAAGAACCGCCCTGCGTGGCAGCTGAATGTGATCTGCGACGAGGACAGGATTCCGGAGCTGGAGAGGATCATCTTTTCGGAAACAACTACGATCGGCATCCGGAGATGCCGGATGGAACGCACCGTTCTGGAACGGCGGGAAGGAGAAACGGAGACGCCTTTGGGCAGGGTCCGGACGAAGATATGCCGGGTCGGGGACGGCGAAAAAATATATGCGGAATATGACAGCGCCGCTGCGGTGGCGAAGGAGAAGCAGGTTCCCCTGTCGGAGGTCTGCCGCCTGGCGGAAAGAGGGGGAAAACCCGGTTGAAGAAATCCTGTACCCGTTGTAGAATGGGTACAGGATTCTATTATCTTACAGCTTGAAGCTGCGGAGGTCTCAGATATGCCGGACAGTAAAAAAACAGTTCATTCAGCCCAGGGCAAAAGGCAGATCCTGATTGCTGATGACGAGATGATCAATCGGGAATTGCTCGGAGCCATGCTTCAGAGTGAATATGAGATTCTCTTTGCCGGGAACGGTGCCGAGACAATGGATCAGATCCGCAGTCACAGGGATACGCTCTCACTGGTCCTGCTGGACATCCTAATGCCTGTCATGTCCGGACTGGACGTGCTGAGGGCGATCCGGGAGGATGATACTCTCTCCGGAATACCGGTCATCGTGATGACGGCGGAAAAAGATACAGAGATCGAGAGCCTGAAGCTCGGCGCGATCGATTTTATTCCCAAGCCGTATCCGGCGATTGGTGTGATCCAGGCACGGGTGCGCCGGACCATTGAGCTCTTTGAAGACCGGGAGACCATTAAAACCACGGAACGGGATGAACTGACCGGACTGTACAACAGGGAATATTTTTACCATTATGCCAGCCAGTTTGACCAGCTTCACCATGATCTTGCCATGGATGCCATTCTGGTGGATATCAACCATTTCCGCCTGATTAATGAGCGCTATGGAAAAGCATACGGGGACAAAGTTCTCAAGACGATCGGTGAACAGCTCCGGAACCTGGTGAAAGAAGAGGAGGGAATCGTCTCGCGCAGAGACGCCGACACCTTTATGGTCTACTGCCCGCACCGGGAGGACTATCCTGCGTTTATAGAGCAGGCATCTGTCAGACTGACAGACGATGACTCTGCAGAAAACCGTGTCCGCCTGCGGATGGGGGTTTATTCATCTGTTGACAAAACCATAGATATGGAACGGCGCTTTGACCGGGCAAAGATGGCAGCTGACACTGTCAAGGGCAGCTTCAGCAGAAATATCGGCTTTTACGATTATGCCCTGCATGAGCAGCAGATCTATGCGGAACGCCTGGTCGAAGATTTTTCCGCCGCTGTTGCCGAAAAACAGTTTCAGGTATATTATCAGCCAAAGTTCGATATCCGTCCCGACACGCCTGTCCTGTCCAGCGCAGAAGCCCTGATCCGGTGGATTCATCCCGAACTGGGCATGATCAGCCCAGGTGTGTTCATTCCCCTTTTTGAGGACAACGGGCTGATACAGAGACTGGATACCTATGTCTGGCAGGAGACAGCCGCACAGATTCGTGACTGGAAAGACAGGCTGGGATATTCTGTACCTGTTTCCGTCAATGTCTCCCGGATTGACCTGTATGATCCGAAACTGTCGGAGACACTGAAGTCGATCCTGGAAGAACACGGATTATCCGGGAGAGATCTCCTTCTGGAACTGACAGAATCCGCATATACACAGGATTCACGGCAGATCATAGAAACCGTTGAAAAACTGCGCAGTCAGGGGTTCCAGATTGAGATGGATGACTTCGGCACGGGCTATTCCTCCCTCAATATGATCTCTGCACTGCCGATTGACGCACTGAAGCTGGATATGCGGTTTATTCGTGACGCTTTCCGGGAGGGCGGCAACACGCATATGCTGGAGGTTATCATCGGGATTTCGGATTATTTAGCTGTACCCGTTATAGCCGAGGGCGTTGAGACAGAGGAGCAGCTGCATGTACTGAAGGCACTTGGCTGCGATCTTGTGCAGGGATATTTCTTTTCAAAACCGGTTCCGTCATCGGAGTTTGAAGCATTTATACTCCAGAAAAAGGAGGCGGATATTGCGGCCCGGGAGAGAATCGGCCGTGCGGCGGACGGAGAAAACAAACCTGGCAGGAACACAGAGCGGGACAGACAGGCAAAGCTGAATGTTCTCAGGCGGAGAACAGATGCGGAGCAGAAGCAGAACACAGACCTGGTTCCGGAAGAAATGGAAGAGCATACCGGCATACAGCTGAAAACCGCATCGGTGTTTTTTGTTATTCTTGCTTTTATTGCTGCCATGGCTCTGCTGACAGCGGATCTGCTGGTCACAAGAGGATATCAGAGAATGCAGCGCGCCAGCGACCGGTATATTGCGGCACAGATGGCAGCTGCCGATATGGAATCCGGATCAGATTATCTGTCGGACAGAGTGCGCTGCTTTGTGGTGACCGGTGAACTGGAATATCTGGAAGACTTCATTGAGGAAGTCGATATCACACGGCGGCGGGATAAAGCTGTCGAAAAACTGGAAACACTGCTGGAGGGAAAGGACAGTGCCGCCCTTGAAAGCCTGAATGCGGCGCTGTCGCTATCCAATGAGCTGGTAGGAACGGAAAACTATGCCATGCGGCTGATTACAGAGGCCGCCGGCTATGATGAGAAGGATATTCCTCCTGCCATTGCAGTGATTTCCCTGAGTGAAGAGGATGAGGCGCTTTCTCCGGCAGAGAAGAAGGAGAAGGCCCAGACACTGGTTTTTGACAATAACTACATGCATTACAAAGACCGCATCCGGGAGAATGTGGGACTGTGTACGCAGTCACTGATCCTCGCCTCCAGCCAGGAACTTGAAAATGCATCAGCCAAGCTGGCATTGCTGGTCGACATTCAGACAGCCATGACCATCTTCTTCCTCCTGATCGTGCTGGCGATAGTGATCATCATTACCCGGATGATCCGGAGACCGCTCACGAATATGGTCCAGAAGATGCAGACCCAGGAGATCATCACTCCTACGGGTGTCGAAGAACTGCGTTTTGTCACCAGGACCTACAACAAAATTCTGCAGGAGAATCAGGAGGCACGGGAGAGACTCAGTCATGAGGCTTCCCATGATGCCCTGACAGGACTGTTCAACCGCGGAGCCTATGACCTGCTGATGGAGAGCGCGGACAAAGAACATATGGCACTGCTTCTGGTAGATGTGGATTACTTTAAATCCGTAAACGATACCTATGGGCATGCCGTGGGAGACAGAGTGCTCAAACGCGTTGCCGAAATTCTGAGGAACAGCTTCCGGTCGGTCGATATTCTCTGCCGGATCGGCGGCGATGAGTTTGCCGTGGTCATGACCCGTGTGAACAGCTCCATGAGTCAGCTCGTTCTGAACAAGATCAAACGGGCCAATGAACTGCTGCAGCATCCCAAAGACGACCTGCCCCCGGTCTCCCTGAGCGTCGGCGTGGCATTTTCAGACCGGAAGAATCCCCAGGGAGATATATTCAAAGACGCGGATACGGCCCTCTACCGGGTAAAAGACGCCGGAAGAAAAGGCTGTGCGATCTACGGCCCGGAGGATTATCCTGCGGATACTGAAGAAAAGAGATGAGTCCCGGCCTTTGAAGAACAGGGTATGGGCAGTTTGAAAAGGAAAGCAGTATGAACGGAAAACAGGCAGATGCCTACCTGGAAAGAATACAGTATACCGGAGACCGTGCCCTCACAGGGAAAACCCTGGATGAGCTGATCAGGGCCCATATCGGGAAGGTGCCTTTTGAGAATCTGGATATCTACGAGTGGCACCAGGTGCCCTCACTGGAAGAAGAAGATCTCTATCACAAAATTGTGGACAGGCACCGGGGAGGGTACTGCTTTGAGCTGAATACGATTTTCGGAGCGCTGCTCGATGCCCTCGGTTTCCCCGTGTATCCTGTCGTAGTGCGTCTGCTGGGCCCGGGGCCTCTGCGGCCGTATGCGCACAAGGGCCTGATTGCCTCTGCAGAGGGAAAACGCTGGTACTGCGATGTGGGATTCGGCGGTCCCGGCCCCAAGGGCGCTGTTGAACTGCGCGAAGGACTGCAGGAGATCGGCGGGGTTACATTCCGGGGAAATTTCCGGGCGGACGGTACATTCCTGATCGAGAGACTGGATGGGGAAGACTGGACAGAGGTCATGTATTTTGAAGAACGTCCGATCGAGCCGTGTGATTTCCTGCCGCTGAATTACTATCAGGCACGGTTCGAGGAGTCCTATTTCCTGATGGACCGCATGCTGAATCTGACGCTGCCGAACGGGAGCAAGGCGCTGACCGGCATGCATTTTACTCTTCGGGAAAACGGAAAGGTGACCGAAAAAGACCTTGCATCAAAAGAGGAACTGGAGCAGCTGCTGCGCGAGGAATACGGTGTGGATGTCGTGCTGCCGTAATCTGCTTTTGGCGACTGAGTCATTTTTATCAGCCGGGAATGGGAAACCGGTGTTATATATGTTAATTCCTCGCAAACGGGAAGACGCCCGTCTCTGCAGGCGGCAGGAAGGCCAGTATAGCAGGAGTCAAAAAATGTTCAGATGGATGAAAAAAAACCAGAAACCGGAAAGAGTAGTGTACGACCCCGCCGAGAAATACCCGGCGATCCGATGCAGCATCTGCACCGGCGAGCAGGTGGGCGGTCTGCAGAGACGCGGTAACGGCGCCTTTGAGGAACTGATGCTGATCCGCAACGACAGGGATCTGCAGACTTTCTGCGAGATGATGGGGACGACAGATATTCCGAAATTGTTTTAGCCGCATACAGGCAGCGTATGATGGGATCGCGCGCAGGAGTGATCCCGTTTTCTATGGAGGGAAGAAATGGGAACGGATAAGATGCTCACACTGGAAGCCTTTGAAGAGGCCTCCGAAGCAGTCCGGAAAGTAACGCAGGAAACAAAACTGATTTACAGCAAATATTTCAGCGACAGGACCGGGAACCGCGTCTATTTCAAGCCTGAGAATATGCAGCTGACCGGTGCGTACAAGCTGAGGGGCGCATATTATACAATTGGCACACTGACGGAGGAGGAGCGCAGCCGCGGCCTGATCACGGCTTCCGCCGGCAACCATGCACAGGGTGTGGCTTATGCGGCACAGTGCTGCGGGGCAAAGGCGGTGATCGTTATGCCGACGACCACTCCCCTGATCAAGGTAGAGCGGACCAGAAGCTATGGGGCAGAGGTCGTCCTGTACGGAAATGTTTATGATGAGGCCTGTGAGAAGGCATATGAACTGGCGGAAAAAAACGGCTATACCTTCATTCATCCGTTCAACGACCTTCGCGTGGCAACCGGACAGGGAACCATTGCCATGGAGATTATTCAGGACCTTCCTTTTGTTGATTATATTCTGGTCCCCATCGGCGGGGGCGGCCTGGCCTGCGGCGTGTCGACGCTGGCAAAGCTTCTCCGCAAGGAAATCCGGGTAATCGGCGTGGAGCCTTCCGGCGCCGCATGCATGAAAGCCTCCCTGGAAGCGGGACATGTGACGACAGTCTCCCCGGTAAACACGATTGCGGACGGCACCGCCGTACAGACTCCCGGAGATCTGGTGTTCCCCTATATTCAGGAAAATCTGGATGACATCATTACGGTTGACGATGAAGAACTGGTCGTGGCATTTCTGGACATGGTAGAGAACCACAAAATGATAGTCGAGAATTCAGGCCTGCTGACCGTGGCAGCTCTGAAGCACCTTGCCGTGAAGGACAAAAAGATCGTTTCCATCCTGAGCGGCGGAAATATGGATATCATCACCATGTCTTCCGTGGTTCAGAACGGACTGATCGCCCGTGACAGGATCTGTACGGTCTCTGTTCTGCTGCCGGACCGTCCCGGCGAACTGGTGCGGGTCTCTTCCATTATTGCCGACAAAAAAGGCAATGTCATCCGGCTGGATCACAATCAGTTCTACAGCACGAACAGGCAGGCCGCAGTGGAACTGAAGATTACCATGGAGACATACGGAACCCCGCATAAGAATGAGATCATGCAGGCTCTTGAAAAAGCGGGATTCTGTCCGAAGCAGATCAGACCCAATCTGTGAGAAGCAGGGTAAGAGACGGGAAACATATAAAAAGCTTATAGGTGCAGGCAATTGCGTAACGCACTCCGTCCGGTTCTGATATCTTTTGAGAGGGGGTGCAATTACCTGCATACAAATGCAAGGAAAGGAGAACAGAAACATGTCAGAAAAAATCGAAGCAAAAAGGTACACGATCAGTGCCGGCAGCATCTCCGCAGTTGTGACGGATTTCGGGGCATCGGTTATCAGCATCTTCGTGCCCGCTGCGGATGGCAGCATAAAGGATGTGGTGCTGGGCTATGATGATTTTGTGTCTTACCGGAACGGAACCAGTCACCATGGCGCCGTGATCGGCAGAAACGGCAACCGGATCGCCAACGGCCGGTTTGAACTGAACGGCAAAGTCATTCAGATGCCGGTCAATGAGAACGGCAACAGCCTGCACAGCGGTCCGGACGGTTACGAATACCGTATCTGGCAGACCGCGGAGCAGATGCCGGATTCTGTTACGTTTGCCCTGCACAGCCCGGACGGAGACCAGGGTCTTCCCGGAAATCTGGATGTTCGCGTCACATACCGCGTGTCGGCGGACGGTACGCTCAGCCTGACCTATGAGGGCATCTCCGATGCCGATACCGTCTTCAATATGACCAATCACAGCTATTTCAACCTGGACGGCCATGACGGCAAAGAGATATATGACCAGATGCTGCAGCTGAACTGCAGTGCCTTCTCGGAGGTGGCGGCCGGTTCGATTCCCACCGGAAAGCACATTGATGTGACGGACACGGTTTTTGACTTCCGGACTCCGCACGCCATCGGTGAAAGAATAAATGCCGACAATGAACAGCTGAAAATGACAGGCGGCTATGATCACAATTATTTTGCAGACGGCACACCGGGAAAATACAGGAAAATTGCAGAGGCCTGGTCGCCGGCTTCCGGGATTCAGATGGAGGTTTTCACAGATCTTCCCTGTGTTCAGTTCTATGCAGGCAACAATATAAGAAAGGAATCCGGAAAGGGAGGCGCTGCCTATGGGCCCCGCAAAGGCTTCTGCCTGGAGACCCAGTACTGCCCGGATGCCGTGAACCGGCCGGCGGAACTGCAGCCGTTTGTAAAAGCCGGTGAGAAAGTCGTCTCAAGAACGTCATACAGATTCAGTCTCCGCTGAAGTGTCCGAGGTGGACAAATATCTGAAAATAACATAATTAAACAAACAAATTAGACATATTTGAATATTAGAACAATAATAAAGAGAAAAATAAAAAAATTATTTGAAAACTATGTTGACAAATCCGTGGCCGTGTGTTAGTATTACACCATCAAGAAACACATAAGAACTGAGACAGAGCTTCAGTTAATAGTTTCCTGAAGGAGGTACAGACCATTGGATGTTTCACAGGTAAGATCTCTTCAGTATGAGGGTGGTACTGCATAGCAGGTCCCCGCAAGAAAGACCTTTTATAAGTGAGAAAAAAGGAAAAATGTTCCGGATATAAATAAATAAAAAAACGGAACCAGATACATAAAAGGTAATGTGAAAGCTGGCAGCTCATATTGAACAGATACCACAGGAACAGGCAAAGACGTCCGTCAGTGTAAATCAACGGGACTGAACAAAGACAGAAGGTGCAGAAAAATCAGACAGGAATTTCAAGAGAGTTGGGAATTCCAGAGAAGGTCTGAAGAAGAGTATTTGAGAAAAGAAATTTGAGACATCATTGGTTTCAGATTCGATTTCAATAGAATATCAGGAAGCAAGTATCTGAAGGCCGACGAGAAAGGCATCAGGAAGGATTCCGGATAATCTGGTGTCAGAGATCGGATTATTTAAGAAAAGCACCGGATAATAATAAAAGCCTGATTTCCACATATATAAAATCACAGAACTTTCTAAGCAGATCCGAGCATTCAAAATAGTAAGGGAAAGAAACAGGAGAAACAGTATTCCCGGAAAGAAATGCAGAACTGCGAGCAGGGAACGAAACCTGAGAATAAAAAGATAAAAACGACAGGAAAAAGAAAGTAGAGAAAATACAATTGAATAACGAACCATTTCAGTAAAGCGGCTGGAGATCTTGAGTGAGTTATGAATAAGATTTCCGGTCGCTTTCTTTTTGCGTGCAGCGGAGTGCCCCGGACAGGAGCCGTCCGGTGAAGGAATGAGCCGTCCGACAAAGGAAGGAGCCGCCCCGCAGAGAAAGGAGCCGCCCCGCCAAGGCACACGGCGCCCATACAGGGTTTGAAGGAAACCTTCGCAGCCGCCGGTACTTAGTGAAAACAAGTGCGTAAGCACGAAGTTTGAACGTAGTACCGCTGCGGCGAGAAAGAGCGCAAGCGTTTTCCGAAAGACCCTGTATGGGCGCCGTGTGCCTGGCGGGGAGGGGCGGCCCCACACTAAATAGGGCAGCTCCACACTCAGTGAAGCTGCCCTGATTTTGCCAAATCATAAAATGACTCAGATCAGATAATTCTTATTTACGTAGCCGTATTTGCCCAGCGTCGGTGCATATACCCACCAGTAGGTGGAATCACTTGTATCCTGAACCTGTACAGTCTGGCCGGAATACAGCTTGCCGATCTCATTGCTGTAATCATAGGCTTTTGCCGTGCGCAGAGCCAGATAACCGGTGGCAACGCTGACTGTCTTGGTGAAACCGCCGCCGCCGGCGCCTGCCAGATAGTTCCTGTTTACATAGCCGTATTTGCCGAGCTTCGGAGAATATCCATACCAGTAAGTGGGATCGCTCTTATCGGTGACAGTAAAGGTATCGCCGGTATACAGCTTGCCGATCTCGTTGCTGTAGTCATAGGCTTTTGCCGTGCGCAGAGCCAGATAACCGGTGGCAACACTTACGGAATAGTTGTCTCCGGTCGGAGTCGGTGCCGGGCTGCCGCCTATAAGATAGTTCCGGTTCACATAGCCGTATTTGCCAAGTGTCGGCGCATATACCCACCAGTAGGTAGGATCGCTGGTATCCTGGACCTGTACAGTCTGGCCGGAATAGAGCTTGCCAATCTCATTGCTGTAGTCATAGGCTTTTGCCGTGCGCAGGGCCAGATAGCCGGTGGCAACGCTTACGGTCATCGTCGTGCCCGGAGGTGTGGGGCTCGGGCTGCTGCCGTAGCGGAGATAATTGCTGTTTACATAGCCGGATTTACCAAGTGACGGTGCATATACCCACCAGTATGTGCCGTCCTTACTCTGAACCTGTACGCTTTCACCATTCCAGAGCTTTCCGATCTCGTTTTCATAGGCATAGGCCGGAGCACTGCGGAGAGCCAGGTAACTGGTAGCGACATTGACAATCCAGGTCTCGTCGGCGGCAGCTTCCTGAATGGTTACCTGGCTTACCGCCGGGATGCCAAACAGGATAAACAGTGCCAGCGCGGCAGCCGTCAGTTTTTTGAACAGATTTTTCATGATGGGAATCTCCTTCCTTTTTAATAATTGTTTTTATTATTATTCCTGCAAAACCTATTACAGGATTTTTTCCATTCCGATCTTCTGCGGAACCAGGCCGCAGCTCTCATAGAACAGCCGGGCGCTTTCGTTGCATGCCCATACGTTCAGGGTGACATTATAACAGCCGACTGACCGGGCGTAATCCAGCACATATTCATACAGGGATCTGCCGATATGCTTCCCGCGGAGATGCTCAAACACGCAGAGGTCATCGATATACAGCGTCTTTATGTCCGTGAGCACATTGTCGTCCGGCAGCTGCTTCAGGATGCAGAATGCATACCCCTCCGTCTTATCCTGCTCATTCACAGAAACGAATACAGGGGTATTATCATCTGCGAGAATGGCGGGAAGCTGGTCTGCCGTATACTTTGTCGCCGGGCCTTTAAACAAATCCGGGCGTCCGTTATGATGGACCATGCAGACCTGCACCAGCAGTTCCAGGATCTGCGGGATGTCTTTCTCCTCCGCCCTGCGGATCGAATTCATTGGTCAGTACCTCCGTGGAAGAGAATGCGCCGCCTTTCAAAAGATCGGCATATCTTTGTAACAAATGTGTAATTATATTATGCCACAAGATAGTACGAATGTCTAAAGAATTCTTATTCGATTTGAAAAAAATTGCCGTTTCATACAAATGGAAGCCTGCCGCGGCTTTTTTGCAGCAATGGATTTGTAATGAAATGCGGAATCCGGAGGCCGGCTGCAGATATGAAATCCGGAGGCCCGATGCGTCAATTGATGTTTTGCGGCAATACGTGTAAAATGAGTACGAAAAGCTTACGGGGAGAATAAAGAAATCGGGGAAAGGAGATCCGGGTACTTCGATGAATACATCTGGATTAAAGAAAAATGAAAAAAAGGGAACAGAATCCAAAAAGCGCAAGAGTCTTACATTAGAAGTAATCGACAGACTGAAAAAGGAATACCCCGATGCGCACTGCACCCTGGATTACGACAAGGCATGGCAGCTGCTGGTGAGTGTCCGCCTGGCGGCACAGTGTACGGACGCCCGCGTCGACCAGATCACACCGCTTCTGTATGCGAAGTTTCCTACGGTGAAAGCACTGGCCGAGGCTGATCCCGATGAGATTGAGGAAATTGTGAAGCCCTGCGGGCTGGGACACAGCAAAGCGCGGGATATTTCCAGATGTATGAGAATTCTGCATCAGGAGTATGACGGACAGGTGCCGGAAACCTTTGAAGAGATCCTGGCGCTGCCGGGCGTCGGCCGCAAGAGTGCCAACCTGATCATGGGCGATGTTTTCGGAAAACCGGCCATTGTCACAGATACGCACTGTATCCGCCTGACGAATCTGATCGGCATGGTTGACGGTGTGAAAGAGCCGGCTAAGGTGGAGAAAGCGCTGTGGGAAATCGTGCCGCCGGAAGAAGGAAATGATCTGTGTCACAGGTTTGTTCTTCACGGGCGCGCGGTGTGCACGGCAAGACATCCGAAATGTGAGATCTGCTGTCTGAATGATATCTGCAGGCACGGCAGAGAGTTGTTGAAAAGCAAAAAGAAATAATAGTTAACAGATTTGTTATGTATACCATGGATTCTCTGTGTTATAATTATCTTCCAAACCCAGGGGAGCGGGTTTTTTTAATAGGGGGAATCCATATGCATATCACAGGGGCGCTGTTTCTGGTGCTGCTGACGGGGTCTTTTCTGTCGGCAGGGCTTTCGTCGTTGTCCGCTTTTTTACCGGAAACAGAATTTCATATTCCGCTTAAGGAGAGACAGAAGGAGATTTTGCGGGAACAGGGTCTTCCGGAGATGTATGAGGAACTGACCGCTGCGCAGAGAGACATGATTATGTCTGTCGAAGAGCTTCTGGAGGAAGTGGAAGAGAAGTACGGAAAAGAAATGATTTTTGAGAGCTATCAGCCCGGCACCAGGGAAGACCCCGATACCGTAAGCGTGCAGTTCCGGGATCCTGACTGGGAGACGGGGCTGTATGCGACCGTTACGAGAACGCAGGAAAACGGCATCATATCATTTTCTGATGACTATGAAGAACCGAAAAGGGAACGGCATAGAGTTTCAGGGGAGGCTGCCTGGATCAGAGACTGTCCTGACCTGTGCCCATCCTCGAGAGTTCCGGCATAATTGTGCAGAGCATGGTGATAAAGCAGGCCAGTCCCCCGATCACATTGGAAACCGGTTCTGCAAGAAACACGCCGTCCGTTCCCATGTGCATGCCCAGTGCCAGCAGATACGTGGCCGGAACGACAATAAAAGCCTTACGGAGGAGCGAGAAAAAGATCGCTCTTCTTTTTTTGTTCAGAGATTTGAATGTGGTCTGTCCGGTATATTGAAAGACCATGAATGGAAAAGCAAAGAAGTACAGGTGCAGTGCGTGCCTGGTTTCTGAGAGGATTCCCGCATCCGTGCTGAAGATGGAAATGAGAAAGGCAGGCTTCCATTCCAGCAGTCCCCAGGTTGCGAGGGCATAGAAGATGCCAATGGCGGCCAGTGTCAGGATCGCTTTCCGCACAAGCTCCGGCCTGCGGGCGCCGTAGTGGAAGCTGATAATCGGCGCTGCGCCGTCTGCAATGGACAGAAGCGGCAGTTCCAGAATCTGCCGGATAGAGGACAGGATGGCCATGATTGTGATGTACAGGTCTCCCCCTGTCTGGGAAAGGACCCGGTTGCAGGTGATCTGCACAAGAGAATTGGTCATCTGCATGACAAAAGTAGCAGCGCCGAGGGCAATGACGTCCGCAGCCCGCTGGAAATCACAGAATACCTCCCGCACAGGCTGACGGTGCAGACGGATTTCTATATTGCCGCAGAGCAGCAGAAAAAGCACAAACAGGGCAGAGAGTCCCTGCGAAATCACCGTGGCAGCAGCAGCACCCTCCACGCCCAGTCCGAGGAAAAAGATAAAGACGGGATCCAGGATCAGGTTGGCAAGAGCCCCGATCATGACGGTAAGCATGGCCAGACGGGGATAGCCCTGTGCCACGATAAACGGATTGAGACCAGATGCCAGCATGGAAAAGACGGTCCCTGCCAGATATATCCGCAGATACGGAAGACTGTAGACAAGAGATTCCGCAGATGCGCCAAACAGCTGCAGAATCGGACGCCCGAAGCACCAGCCGACAGTCATAAGCAGCAGACCGGCGGCCAGCTCCAGCCAGAAAACCGTATCCAGCAGCATGCCGGCTTCCCGGGAGTCCCCCCGCCCTCTGGCAATGGCAAACAGCGGAGCGCCCCCGCTGCCGAACAGGTTGGTGAAAGCCACAATGATTGTGATGACGGGAAAACACAGTCCCACAGCCCCCAGCGCGGCTGTGCCGGTGCCGGGTATACGGGAGATATAGACCCTGTCGACAATATTGTAAAGCAGGTTCAGAAGCTGGGCAGCCAGCATGGGGCCGGCCATAGACAGAATGTCCCTGAAGATTCTTCCGTCGGAGAAATCGACCTGACGGCTCTGAACCCGATGTTTCCCGGGTTCAGCAGATGAAGATGATGTTGGTGGCTTATGATCGGAATACACGGCTTTCGTTTCGCTTCCTCAAGGTAAGATACTGGAATTATACCACAAGAAGTCAAAGAGAAGCGTCCCTTTTGACTTCTTGTTTATTTGCCGTGAATTGCATATAATAGTGTACAGAAACGCCCGCAGGAGAAGGAGGATTCACATGCAATATCTGGAATTCAGGGGAGAGAAGATTTCGCGCCTCGGCTTTGGCATGATGCGTCTGCCGGTTATCGGAGGCGATCAGGCGTCTGTTGATTATGATAAAGTGGAAGAAATGTTTCTTTATGCCTTTGAACAGGGAGTCAATTATTATGACACGGCTTATCCCTATCATGAAGGGGAATCCGAGAGGACGCTGGGCCGCATTCTGGACGAGCACCATCTCAGAGACCGGGTCAATATTGCGACGAAGCTGTTTACCCTCGGCATGGAAAAACCGGAGTATGATCCCAGAAAGATGTTTGAAGAGCAGCTTTCCAGGCTGCGCACGGATCATATTGATTTTTACCTGATGCACGGTCTGCACGGGGATCAGTGGGAGACTCTGAAGAACCGGTTTGACATTATTCCATGGCTGAATGCGCTCCGGAAAGATGGGGTGATTCGTCATATCGGCTTTTCTTTTCACGATGAGCTGCCGAAGTTTAAAGCCATTCTGGATGATTATGACTGGGAATTTGCCCAGATTCAGTATAATTACGCGGATCACCTGATTCAGGCAGGGGATGAGGGTATTGTCTATGCCCGGAGCAAAGGTGTGCCCCTTGCAATTATGGAGCCTCTGAAAGGCGGCAGCCTGATATTCCCGGATTATCCTGAGATGGATGAGGTGCGCAGAAAGCACGGTCTGGAAAAAGAATCGTTTGCAGAGCTGGGGCTTCGCTATGTCCTGTCAAAGGAAGGACTGCTGACGGTATTGTCAGGCATGAGCACGCTGGAGCAGATGAAGGAAAATATCGAAATCGTATCGCGTGCCGGCATCGGATGCTTCACAGACGCGGAACAGGCCTGTGTTGAGGAAATCCGTGAGATCCTAAGGCAGGCGGATGCCGTACCCTGCACGGGATGCAGATACTGTGTGGACGGCTGCCCGCAGAATATTGCCATACCGGAGGCCTTTCGTTTCTATAATGAAGGAAAACGGTATCACAATCCGGATGCCCAGAAGAGGGGGTATGAGAGATCCTGCTCCAACCTTGCGGACTGTGTTGAATGCGGCCAGTGTGAAGAGGCCTGTCCGCAGCATCTGGAGATACCGGCATTGCTGAAGACGGTGCGCGCATATCTGGAATCGTGAAAAACACAGGGTTACCAGTTGTTTTTGACGGTGTCTTGCTTTAAAATGATAAAAAACACACATTACAGGGACGAAACAGATGGATATTGATGAATTGCTTAAGGCAGGCAGTGACATCTGCGATGATGTTGTTCATGCTATCAATACAAATAATTACAGTGATCTGGGCAAGAAAATCACCGACAGGGTAAACCAGGCAACAGGGCAGTTTCTGTCTTCCGGAAACCAGTCAAAACCCTCTGGCGGACAGGACAATCCGAATCTTAACGATCAGCCGATGAAGTCCTATCAGGCGCAGCGGAGCAACAGCCACTGGAACAGGGACCTGTCCAGAAGAATGCCGTCCTTTTTTCTGAGACACCGGGTGAGCAGGGCAACCGGAGTCGGGAAAATGGTTGTCGGCACGCTCGGCACTGTATTTAACGGTATGCTGACAATAGGCGCCACCGTGGCAGCTGCTGCAGGCACCATTGCCTTCTGGCCGATCGGTGTTTTCGGAGCGCTGACGGCAGCGTCGGTCGCTCTGATTGTCAATGGATCAAAAAATAAGAAGCTGGTAGATAACTATTATAAATACGGCAGGGAACTCGGACAGGCCGAATATTTTTCTATTGACAGGCTGGCCGAACAGATGGGCCTGACAGAAAAAGAACTTCACGATGAGATCGACCAGATGATGAAGAAGGGGTATCTGCCCCAGGCCAAATTTGACAGAGGAGAGTCTACGGTCATACTCTCAGACCGGGCATGGGCGCAGTATCAGCAGGCGGAAGCGAGCCGGCTGCAGCGGGAGGCAGAGGAAACCGCCCGCCAGGAAGAGGAGAAAATGCGCGAGGAGAGGCTGGGCTCGACAGAACTCGGCCGGGATGCCGCAGAAGTGCTGAAGCAGGGTCATGCGTATCTGCAGCGGGTGCGGGAACTCAATGCTGCCATTCCAGATGAAGAGATGACGGATAAGCTGTACCGTCTGGAAGAAATCATGAACCGGATCTTTGAACAGGTGGAGAAACAGCCGGAAACGGCACAGAGTCTCCGGCGTTTCATGGAGTATTACCTGCCGACCACCGAGAAACTTCTGAAGGCATATGTGGATCTGAACAGGCAGCCTGAGGTGGGAGAGAATATCACAAAGCCGAAACAGCAGATCGAAGATGCGATGGATACGATCAATGACGCATTTGAGAAGCTGCTGGACAGCCTGTTTGAAGATATGGCCTGGGATGTCTCTTCTGATATCAACGTGATGAAGACGATGATGGCCCAGGACGGCCTGACAGAGGAGTCCGGCGGATTTGCGCAGATGGAGCTGCCCTGACGCAGGTACAGGCAGATGAAAGACAGACAGTAAAGATTTTTCAGGGAGGAGAAAACCATGGCAGAGGAATTCAAGGATTTTGAACTGGAAGCACCGGCGGCCCCGTCGCTGACTTTTGATGCCGCAGGCGAAGCGCAGGAGGCGGCGGTGCAGGTAATGGAGGCTCCGCAGGCCGAGAAGCCGAAGGCTGAAGAAGTCCATCTCACACCGGAAGAGATGGCAATGGTAGAGAATTTCGCAAAACAGATCGATGTGACAAATACACAGGCGATCATGAATTACGGCGCCGGAACCCAGAAAAAGATGGCCGATTTTTCGGAAAAAGCAATCGGAAATGTGCGTTCCAAGGACATGGGCGAGGTCGGTGACATGATCTCGAATCTGGTAACGGAGCTGAAGAGCTTTGACGTGCAGGAGGAGCAGAAAGGCCTGCTGTCCGTATTTAAAAAAGGCTCGAATAAAGTCACTGCCATGAAGGCCAAATACGAAAAGGCCGAGACAAATGTATCCACAATCCAGCGCGAACTGGAGAAACACCAGATTACCCTCCTTAAGGACATGGATGTTCTGGACAAGATGTATGAACTGAATCTGGCCTATTACAAAGAACTGACCATGTATATTCTGGCCGGCAGAAAGAGACTCGAGGAGGTCCGGAACAGCGATCTGGCGGAACTCCAGGCGAAGGCAGAGGCTTCCGGTCTTGTAGAGGACGCACAGGCGGCTAAGGATCTGGCGGCACAGTGTGACCGTTTTGAAAAGAAACTCCATGATCTGGAACTGACCAGAACGATTGCCCTGCAGACGGCACCGCAGATCCGTATGGTCCAGTCAGCGGATCAGATGATGGCGGAAAAGATCCAGACTACGATTGTCAATACGATTCCCCTGTGGAAGAACCAGATGGTCATCGCCATGGGCATCGAGCATTCCGCACAGGCCGCGAAGGCAGAGCGGGAAGTGAATGATATGACCAATGCACTCCTGAAGAAAAACGCGGATGCCCTGAAGCAGGCGACAGTTGCAGCTGCGAAAGAATCCGAGAGAGGCGTTGTGGACATTGAGACCCTGAAGCACACAAATGAGACACTGATCTCTACGCTGGATGAAGTGCTTTTGATCCAGAAAGACGGCAAGGAGAAGCGGCAGGCCGCGCAGACAGAGCTGGCGGATATTGAGAATCAGCTGCGCAGGAAGCTGCTCGAGGCCGCTCATTCATGATCAGATGACTGTAAATGAATTGACTGGCGCAGTAAACGGGGCTGCCGCACCAGGTATTCTTATACCTGGTGCGGCAGCCCCGTTCCGTGTCCCCCTCTGCAGACGAGAGGACAGAAATTCAAATGCTGACAGGTCAGGATGCTTTTTCTTCCGTGATCACACGGACAGCCGGTGCCTGTACGCCTGCGGCTCCCAGAGCCTCGGCGATCTGCTGGATGAGCTGAAAATACGTATCCCAGTAGTTTGCCGTGTCAGTCCATGCGCGGACGGTGAACTCCATGGACTCGTTGGTGCCGCCGGATATTTTGGCAAAGGGTGCGGGATCCTTATAGACCAGTTCGTTTTTATTCATGACATCCAGCATGATGTCCTGGACTTTCTGAATATTTTCACTCTTGGCACAGGAGAAGGTGAGGTCTACCCGTCTGGAAGGCGCGCTTGTAAAGTTGGTGACATTCGCATTCATCAGGGAACCGTTCGGTATGGTGACCGTTTTGTTGTCTACAGTTGTCAGAACGGTATAAAACAGGGCGATGGTTTTCACGACGCCTTCCTCACCGGCAGCAGATACATAGTCGCCGACATTGAAGGGGCGGAAGATCAGCAGCATGATGCCGCCGGCCAGATTGCTGAGCGCGCCCTGCAGGGCCAGACCGACAGCAACGCCGGCAGAGGCAAGTACGGTAATCACGGAAGCCATCGGCACACCGAGGACGCTGATGATGGAGATGACCAGAATCAGATAGAG
>CADBNA010000230.1 GCA_902795835.1 uncultured Lachnospiraceae bacterium
AAATCATTTTGCGCCGGATGACCTCGTTTTGATCCATGATGCGATCCGCCCGATGGTCAGCGCCGAGATCATCTCGGATAATATCCGTGTTGCGCAGGAGTTCGGCAATGCCGTCACGGTGATCCCCTGCGCCGAGGCGATGATGCAGACGGAAGATGGGATGGTGTCCGTCGGTTCTTATCCCCGTGACCGGCTCAGGAGAACCCAGACGCCCCAGGCGTTCCGCATCGGTGAGATCTGCGACCTTCACAGGCGTGCGTTGGAGGCCGACATCACCGATTCTGTGGCATCCTGCACACTCAAAATTGAAATGGGCGAGCAGGTCTATTTCTCTTCCGGTTCCGAGAAGAATATCAAACTCACGACGGTCGAGGATATCGACATTTTCAAGGCCCTGCTTGCGGCAAAACGCTCAGAGTGGCTGAAGGATTAAACGGTATGCGCATCTGTGACAGCAGACTTTGGATCTGCGATCTGGACGAAGTGACAGGCTGTTTGCCGGAGCTGCGGGAGCTGGAAAACAGTACGATTCTGGTCACCGGGTGTACCGGTCTGATCTGTTCTGCCGTTGTGGATCTTCTTGTCCGCTGGAATGAGACGCATGATGGGAAGATCCGGATTCTCGCGGCAGCGAGAAGTGCCCAAAAGACCGCGAAACGTTTTGCGCGCTGTTATCAGGCGGACTGGTTTGCCTTCCTCCCCTATGATGCCGCTTCCCCGGAAACCCGGTTGGAAGCTGCCTGCGATTATATCATCCACGGCGCGGGCAATGCTTCTCCCGGCCGTATCATCAGCGAGCCTGTAGAGACGATGATGAGCAATTTCATGGGCCTAAAGACGCTTCTGGATCTGGCACGGCGGCAGGCAGCAAGACGGCTTCTGTATATCTCTTCTTCAGAGGTATATGGCAAAAAGGAACGTAACAGACCGAGCAGAACGGATGATTACGGCTGGATCGACCTTCTCAATCCCCGCAGCTCCTATTCGATCGGAAAGTGCGCCGCGGAAACACTGTGCGCGTCCTGTCATGAGGAGTACGGCGTTGATTCCGTGATTGTCCGTCCCGGTCATATCTACGGGCCGACGGCATCCGAATCCGACAACCGTGTTTCGTCCGCCTGGGCCTATGCTGCCGCCCGCGGAGAGAACCTGATCATGAAAAGTGACGGTGCGCAGCTTCGCAGCTATTGCTATTGCCTTGACTGTGCCTCGGCAATTCTGAAGGTGCTGCTGAAGGGCGAGAGCGTGCATGCATATAATATCTCAAATCCCGACTCTGTGATCACGATCCGGGAGCTGGCGGAAATCCTGACAAAAACAGCAGGGACCGAGCTGAAGACCGCCTTGCCCTCCGAGGCGGAGAGAAAAGGCTTTAATCCGATGTCCGATTCCTCTCTTGACAGCTCCGAGCTCCTGGCGCTTGGCTGGAAAGGCCTTTTTGACGCGGAACGGGGCCTGACGCATACGGTCCGGATTCTGAGAGAGACTATGCTGTAACGGGGGAAGGGGATCCATATGAAGAAAGAGATGATGGGCCTGCGCGAGATTCAGCAGACCTCGCTGGCAATCGCGAAGTATCTTCATCAGCTGTGTGCCGCGAACGGCATTCAATACTGGGTGTTCTACGGTACGCTGCTTGGAGCCGTCCGGCATCAGGGGTTTATCCCCTGGGATGACGACCTGGATATTGCCATGCACCGCAGCGACTATGACCGCTTTCTCGAAATCATGAAGCGGGAAGACCCTTCCTCTCCGTATTACCTGGACCACTATACCGTCTGCGACGATTACCCCTATTATATTGCCCGCGTCTGTGACCGGAGAACCCATCTGGACTTTGACAGCAACGATCATAAATCGGGCGTGTTTGTGGACATCTATCCCTTTGATGACAGCGGCGGAGATGCGTCCTACTGGAAACAGCATCTGTCCTACAGCCTGTTTCTGAAGAAATGTCTGGTTCTTTCTGCCAGGGACAATATCTGGTACGGCAGAAACCTGACGCATAAAGTCCTGAACATCCCGTTGGCCGCAGCGTCCAAGGCGATAGGCTCGAGGACCTTATCCGAGAGGATGGACAGATACTCCCGACAGTTCAACGGCAGAAACAGCGGCTTCATCGACCAGACCGGCTGTGCCGAGTACCCGAAGTCTTTTGACGAAAAGCTGTTCCGGGAGTTTGTTGAGCTGCCTTTTGAAGATACCGCTCTGTATGCCCCGAAGGAATATGACCGGATTCTGCACATCCTCTACGGTGATTATATGCAGCTGCCTCCGGAGGCCGACAGACA
>CADBNA010000231.1 GCA_902795835.1 uncultured Lachnospiraceae bacterium
ACGCAGGCAAAACAGGCCAGAAAAGGCGAGCAGTCTGAAATGATCCGCTCGCTGAATCATATTGTCATTTTTGCAGGCATCTGCATCATCCCGATCGGTTTCCTGCTCTTCTACCAGGGATACTATCTGCAGGAAAACACGCTGAAGGAATCTGTGACCTCCATGGTGGCCGCGGTGATCGGCATGATACCGGAGGGACTCTATCTGCTTACTAGCGTGACACTGGTTGTCAGCTTTATCCGACTGTCTCAGAAAAAAGTGCTGGTGCACGACATGAAATGCATCGAGACACTGGCCCGCGTCGATGTGCTGTGTGTTGATAAGACGGGCACCATCACGGACAACCGCATGGAAATCCGTGATGTGATGCCGCTGGAGCCCTTTGAAGAGAGTGACGCACGCATCCCGCTGGAGACGATACTGGGAGATTTTGCCGCGGCTCAACAGGCGGACAATATTACAATGGAAGCTTTCAAGGCATATTTCCGCACGACATCAGGATCCATGCCTGTCGCTTCCACCGGTTTTTCCTCTGCCTGGAAATACAGCAGCGTATCTTTTGCAGACGTCAGTTACGTGCTCGGCGCACCCGAGTTTCTGCTGAAGGACGATTATGATACATACCGCGAAGATATCGAAGAACAGAGCCGGCAGGGATATCGCGTATTGGTTTTCGGAACCTATCCCTTTGCCCCTGACGGCGGTGAGCTGACGGCGAAGATCACACCCCTGTGCCTGATTGTTGTGGCAAACCAGATTCGCAAGGATGCTTCCCGGACCTTCGGCTTCTTTGCCCGCCAGGGTGTGTCGGTAAAGGTCATCTCCGGAGACAATCCGCTGACAGTCTCCCAGATTGCGGCACAGGCAGGCATTGCCAACGCAGAAGACTACATCGATGCCACAACGCTCAAGTCCAAAGACGATATGGAGGAAGCCGTACAGAAATACACCGTCTTCGGACGCGTCACACCGGATCAGAAGCGCCGTCTCATCCAGGCATTAAAAGCATGCGGAAACACCGTCGCCATGACCGGTGACGGCGTCAACGACGTCCTTGCGCTCAAAGACGCCGACTGCTCCGTCGCCATGGCTGCCGGCAGCGACGCGGCCGCCCAGGCGTCACAGCTGGTGCTGCTGGACAACGACTTCGCCCACATGCCCGAAATCGTCATGGAAGGCCGCCAGGTCGTCAACAACATGGAGCGCTCCGGCAGCCTGTTCCTGGTGAAAAACCTGTTCTCCCTCCTGCTGGCCATCTTTTCGATCTCCATCGGCTTCAGCTATCCCCTAAAGCCCGCGCAGATCTCCCTGATCAGCATGTTCACCATCGGCGTACCCGGATTCTTCCTCTCCCAGGTACCGACCCGCGACCTGATCCGCGGACGCTTCATGTCAAACGTACTGCTACGGGCCCTCCCCGCGGCACTGACCGACTTCTTCGTCGTCGCCGCCCTGGTTGTATTCGGAGAAGTTTTCAACGTCAGTTCTGAAGACATCTCCACCGCCAGCGCGATCCTGATGGCCATCGTCGGCTTCATGATCCTCTATCACATCATCAAGCCGATGAACATCTACAAATGGATGATCTGGTGGGGCTGCGTGGCCGGCATGCTCTTCTGCCTTATCTTCCTGCGCAGACTGTTCCATATCACCGGCATGTCCATGCGCTGCATCATGCTCTTCGTGGTATTCTCCATCGTCACAGAGCCATGCCTGCGCTACCTCCGGAGGTTCATCAGGTTCCTGAACCGGATTTATCTCGACCTCCGCCGGCGCGCCCTCAACGCCCTCGAAGAATCCAACAATATCTACGAAGACTGATTCAAAGGGACGGTTCCTTTGAATCAAGAAGGAGAAAAGGAGACAAGGGAGACTGATATGCTCCCTTCATGAGAGACAGTGAAAAACAAATCACTGTTGATCATGAAGGGAGTTTTCATATGAAAAGAAAAAGGAGCAGGATATCTCCTGAAGTAAAACTCAGGTATGCAAAATTATGCTGTGAAAGCAAAATAGGCATATGCGAAGCAGGCAGGCTGCTGAGCATCAGTGAATCAGAAGTGCTGAAATGGGTGTATCAGTACCAGGCGCAGGGAGAACTTGCTTTCCTGGATACAGGAAAGAACAAGGTTTATTCTGATGAATTAAAGTTGAAAGCCATTCTTAGCTATCTGAACGGTGAGGGCTCTCTCAGAAAAATTGCGGCAAAATATGAGATTTGCGCAAGTGAGCAACTACGAAGGTGGATAAAGATGTATAATGACGGCAAAGACTTCTCACATAAGATGTCAGGAGGAAGCCGCATGACTGTATCAAGAAAAACCACCAAAGAGGAACGTATCCAGATCGTTAAAGATTGTCTGGAGAATAGCTGCAATTACGGAGAGACCGCCATCAAGCATAATGTCAGTTACAATCAGGTTTATTCATGGGTAAAGCGTTTCAGGGAGCTCGGCGAGGAAGGGCTCGATGACCGTCGTGGCAAACGCAAGGCAGCCCAGGAGCCGCGCAGCGAAATGGAGAAGCTTCAGATTGAACTGGAGCAGCTCAAACATAAGCTGTATATGACCGAAATGGAGCGAGACCTTCTAAAAAAAGTCAGGGAACTGGAGAGGAAAGATCTCTATCGCAAGTGAGGCAGCCACACCTCTACAGTTCCATCAAGTACTGCACCGAGACTTACGGCTATCCGGTAGAACCATGTTGCCGGATACTGCATGTCTCAAGGGCAGCGTATTACAAGTGGCTGCGTGGTGATGACGGAGAAAGGGTCCGGCAGAACAGGATCATAGCCGAGAAGATAGAGGAAATACACAGAGAAGATCCATCCAAAGGATATCGGAGGATCAATGATGACCTGAACCGCAAGTACAACATCAAAGTCAATGACAAGCGTGTGCTCAGGATCTGCAGAGCCAGGGACATAAAATCCACGATCAAGTACTCGAATCAAGGATGTACCCGTCAGGCAGACAATCCTCAGTTCATTGCAGAAAACAAGCTGAACAGGGAATTCACGGCAGATAAGCCCAACGAAAAATGGTTGACAGATGTTACGGAATTTAAGTGGTATGAGGGAAAAGATAAGCACAAAATATATCTCAGTGGAATCCTGGATCTCTGCGACAAACGGATTGTCTCACACGTGATCAGTGACCATAACGATAACCCGCTCGTTTTCAACACCTTTGACCAGGCTATAGCTGCAAATCCTGGTGCTGCTCCGCTGTGTCATTCGGACAGGGGATTTCAATATACCAACAGGATATTTCATCAGAAGCTTGAGGCTGCAGGGATGACGCAGAGCATGTCACGTGTAGGCAAGTGCATCGACAATGGCCCGATGGAAGGCTTCTGGGGAATACTCAAGCGTGAAAGATACTACGGAAAACGCTTTGAGAGCCGTGAAGAGCTGGTAAAAATGATTGAAAGCTATATCTGCTACTATAACAATGAACGGTATCAGAGGCGTTTAGGAGTCCTGACTCCGATGGAAAAGCACCAGTCATACTTTCTTGCAGCATAAAAAACAGAGTATCTTTAAGTCAATATATCAGACTATATTTAAGGGCAGCGCCTGCCAAGTGGACCGTTGGAATAAACCGGAGTGCCCTGAAAGGGCATAGGTATTTATGCCGCGAAAGCCGCTTGACAGACGCAAAGCGAAACGAAACGAAATAACCTGAGTTAAAGATAAATAAACGACCAGCAACTTGGTCGTTACTGGTCGCTTTAATCTTGTTTATTTCACTGTCCACTTGATGGGAAGCAGTTCACTGACCCCTGTCTCCTTGTCTCCTCTACCTCTGTCTCTTTACGCCGCTTCTCTCCTTCTCCGTTTCATCACAAGCCCTGCTCCGGCAAGGCATGTGAGCAGAATGCCGATCAGGTAGAACAGAGAAGTTCCGGGGCCGCCGGTTTTCGG
>CADBNA010000232.1 GCA_902795835.1 uncultured Lachnospiraceae bacterium
GGCTGAACTCTGGCTGAGATACTGACTTTGCGAAAATGCCTTGACTTCGGAACCGCCAGTGCACAGCCGGCGCGGATGCAGGGGATACCCTCTGTGGATGCATCCGGCGAGTACGTATCCGGGACCGGCCGAATCTTTGCTGGCCGGGCTTTGCACGGGCAGGTTAGATGAGCAGGCCCGGATCGGCGGAGCAGCAGACACAGAGGGTATCCCCTGCTTCCGCGCCTTCCTCCGGTAAAAAAAACTTAGCCACCCTCACTCCCGTGAATACTTCTCCGCCTCATCCCGCAGAATCGCCGTTCCGATTCCGGTATTGGTAAAGAATTCCAGCAGCAGACAGTGCGGGATGCGCCCGTCCAGGATATGCACCCTGTTTACGCCCTCGGCTATGGCATCGATGCAGTTCTGCAGCTTCGGTATCATGCCGCCGCCGACATGTCCCTCTCTGATCAGCTGCTCCGCCTCTGTCACGGTCAGCTCCGAGATGAGTGAGGAAGGATCCTCCCTGTCATAGTAGACGCCTTCGATATCGCTCAGGAACGCCAGCTTCTCCGCGTTTACAGCCTCTGCGATGGCACTGGCCGCGTCATCCGCGTTTACATTATAGGACCGGAAATCAGCATCCATCCCTATGGGACAGACAATGGGCAGGAAGTCTTTTTCGAGCAGGTCGTACAGGATTTTTGGCTCCACATGCCGTATCTCACCGACATAGCCGATGTCCTCCCCGTCTGCCGTCTTGCGGTCTACCTGCAGAAGGCAGCCGTCCTTGCCGCTGATTCCTACGGCTTTTACTCCCAGGGACTGTGCCAGGCTGACAAGTTCCTTGTTTACCTTGTTCAGAACCATCTCGGCCACTTCCATTGTCTCGGCATCGGTCACGCGGAGCCCTTTTACAAACCGCGGCTCCATGCCCACCTTGCCGACCCAGCGGGAAATCTCCTTCCCGCCTCCGTGGACAATGATCGGCTTGAAACCGACCAGCTTCAGAAGGACAACATCTTTGATGACATTTTCCTTCAGTTTATCGTCGATCATGGCGCTGCCGCCGTACTTGACGACCATTATTTTGCGGTTGAAGCGCTGGATATACGGCAGTGCTTCTATCAGTGTCTCCGCCTTGTGCAGATATTCCTGTTTTACCATCTGATTCTTCCCTCCCGTTTATGCAAACCTGTTTTCTCAGGAGCGGTAATCCGCATTGATGCTGACATACTCATGTGTCAGGTCGCATCCCCACGCCGTGGCCTCTGCGCTCCCCATATGTATGTCTGCGATGGCTGTTACCTCCGGCTCTGACAGAATGCGGGTGGCTTCTTCCTCACTGTACCCGGTGTCAACGCCGTCTGCGATAATCTGCAGACGTCCTGCGGCGCTCTCGAAATACAGGTCCACTTTTTCCGGATCAAAATCCGCTCCGGAATAACCCATAGCGCACAGGATCCGTCCCCAGTTGGCATCATGGCCGTAGATTGCTGCCTTCGTCAGAGAAGAAGAAATGACGGATTTGGCCAGCGTTACCGCCTGTGCCTTGTTTTCCGCGCCGATGATTTTCACTTCAAACAGAGCAGTCGCTCCTTCGCCGTCTCCCGCGATCTTTCTGGCCAGTTCACGGTTCAGTTCAAAAAGGGCATCGCGGAAAACCGCATAGTTGTCGTCCTGTTCCGTGATTTCCGGGTTTCCGGCCAGTCCGTTTGCCAGGAGAAGAACGGTATCGTTTGTAGAAGTATCCCCGTCTACGGACACCATGTTGTAGGTGTCCTGTACAACCTCTGAAAGGGCAGCCTGCAGCATGGATCTGCTGATCAGCGCATCAGTAGTCAGGAAAGACAGCATCGTGCACATGTTGGGATGAATCATCCCGGAGCCCTTGCACATGCCGCCGATGGTCACGCAGGTTCCCCCGATTTCAAAAGTCACCGAAACTTCTTTCGGCCTGGTGTCTGTCGTCATAATTGCCCGGGCTGCCGCTGCGGCAGCTTCTCTTGTACCGGCCAGCTGCGGCTTCAGGAGATCAATCCCGCCTACAATCCGGTCTGTGGGGAGCTGACGGCCAATGACACCGGTAGAAGCGACAAGCACCCGCTCCGCCGGTATGGAAAAAGCTTCTGCGGCGGCATCCGCAGTCCGCCGGCAGCTTTCATAGCCTTCCGCTCCCGTGCAGGCATTGGCGACACCGCTGTTTATGATAACCGCCTGTGCCTCTCCGACATCATAGACAATATGCTGATCCCATTTTACAGGAGCGGCTTTAACGACATTGGTGGTAAATGTGCCCGCCGCACGGCAGGGAACTTCCGAGAGCAGGACCGCCATATCCGGCGTGCCGTTTTTCTTGATTCCGGCGGCTCCGGATGCCGCCTGAAAGCCTTTTGGCGCCGTCACGCCCAGATTTCCGATTTTCATTGCGTATTCTTCCTCCTGACTATTGTAATTCAAGTCCGGCGTCTTCTGATTGTCTTTCAGGGGAACAGCGGAGGCATCCGCAGGCCTTCTGTCTCATCAAGGCCAAACAGCAGGTTCATATTCTGCACCGCCTGGCCTGCTGCCCCTTTTACCAGATTATCCAGCGCCGCCATGATAATCACACGGCCGGTTCGCGGATCGGCGCGAAAGCCGATATCGACATAGTTGCTGCCCTCAACCCACCGGGTCTCTGCACAGACGCCCGGTTCAAGAAGACGGATAAAAGATTCTTCCCCGTAGTATTTCTCATAGGCAGCTCTGATCTGTTCCTCTGTGGTATCCCGGGATGTCAGAGAGGCATACGCGGTCACCAGGATACCGCGGTTCATCGGCACCAGATGAGGCGTAAAGCTTACCTTCACCGCTCTTCCGGCGGCATACGAGAGCTGTTCCTCAATCTCAGGTGTATGCCGGTGTGACGCCACGCCATATGCCTTAATGTTCTCATTGACCTCACAGTAAAGATTGGCCGTCTTTGCGCCGCGGCCGGCACCGCTGGTGCCGGACTTGGCATCTATGATCAGGGTGTCGGGATCAATCAGGCCTTCCCTGATGAGAGGCCACGCACTGAGAATGGAGCAAGTCGTATAACAGCCCGGATTGGCCACTATCCGCGCGTTCCGGATCTGTTCGCGATACAGCTCGCACAGGCCGTAAACGGCTTCCGGAAGATACTGCGGAGCCCTGTGTTCCAGTTTATACCACTCTTCATAAACACTCACGTCTTTCAGACGAAAGTCGGCGGAAAGATCAATTATTTTCGCCTTCCGCAGAATGTCCTCCGTAATCAGGGAGGCGCAAAGGCCCTGCGGCGTCGCCGTAAAAATCACGTCCGCCTCTTCAGCAAGTGCCTCCATATTGTCGTCGCGGCACACATCCTCCACCAGACGGAACATATTGGCATAGACTTTTGCGAATGGCTGATCGATATAGCTTCGCGAGCCGTACCAGACAATCTCCGTCTCCGGATGGCCTGTCAGCAGCCGTGCCAGCTCTGCTCCTGCATAACCGGTAGATCCGATAATTCCTGCTCGTATCATATGAGTATCCTGCCCTTTCTGCAATACTCTACTGAATATACATCTGAAAAAGAGGTCTGTAAAGACTAAAATTCGTATATTTATGCACTGA
>CADBNA010000233.1 GCA_902795835.1 uncultured Lachnospiraceae bacterium
AACCGATAGATGAAGAGACAATGCTGAAGCTGAACCTGCTGCTGAACACGCAGCTGAACGGCCTCACGATCGGTGAGATCAACCTGGATATGATCATGAGAATGAAGCAGCAGGCAGGCATTCACAGTGAAGTGATTGCCAGCGTCGTAGACGCGGTTGCCGAAGCCATCCAGCCTGATGATGAGGACATGCCGATCTACACGAGCGGAGCGACCAATATATTCAATTATCCGGAACTGTCGGATTCAACGAAGGCGAGAGAACTGATCTCCGCATTCGAGGATAAAAAAGAACTCGCCGAAATGATCCGGGAAGCATCTGCTGACGCGGATGATGAAACCGGAATTACTGCCTATATAGGTACGGAGTCGCCACTGGCCCATATGAGGGACTGTTCCGTAGTGACAGCCAATTATAATCTCGGCAACGGTATGAAAGGTACTGTGGCCATTGTCGGGCCCCGGCGCATGGATTACAGGAATGTCGTGGAAAACCTCCGCAATCTGAAAGCGCAGATGAATGCGCTCTTTGGCAGCGGTGATCCTGAAATCGCCGGCCCGACAGCCGGGGGTTCCGGGGATCCGGAAGCAGACTGAGAATACTACCGGGGAGGAAGACCAGATGGAAGAGGAAAAAATCATAATAGAAGACGGAGATACGGAAACGGAAGAAAATACGGCGGCAGAAGCGGCAGAGGAATCTGTAAAGAAGGCCGGCGCACCGGAAGAACCGGAGACCGGAGAAACCATTACCGATGAAGAAATTGCGGAAGCGGTTGATGCCGAATACACTTCTGTAGAAGACGAAAAGAAGGTCGGTTTTTTCCGCAAAAAAGAAAAAAAAGATAAAAAAGACGAAAAGATTGAGGAACTGACAGACCGCCTGCAGCGGCATATGGCGGAATTCGACAATTTCCGCAAGCGGACGGAAAAAGAAAAGTCATCCATGTATGACTGCGGCGCCCGCGACGTGATTGAAAAGATCCTGCCGGTAGTGGACAATTTTGAGAGGGGCCTGGCAGGCGCCGGTGAGGAGACGCCTTTTGCAGACGGCATGAACAAGATATACAAGCAGCTGATGACCGTACTGACAGACCTGGGCGTTGTGCCGATCGAGGCGATGGGCCAGACATTCGACCCGAATTTCCACAATGCTGTGATGCATGAGGACAATCCGGATGTCGGTGAGAATGTCATTACACAGGAACTGCAGAAGGGATATATGTATAAGGACACTGTCCTGCGCTACAGCATGGTAAAAGTGGCCAATTGATATACTGAAAAAAGAATACTACAGAAATAACAGGAGGATAAAGCAATGAGTAAAATAATCGGAATTGATCTGGGAACGACTAACAGCTGTGTAGCCGTCATGGAAGGCGGCAAGCCCACAGTTATCGCAAATGCAGAGGGAAGCCGCACGACACCGTCAGTGGTGGCTTTTACAAAGACAGGAGAGCGTCTGGTAGGTGAGCCTGCGAAAAGGCAGGCCGTGACAAACGCGGATCACACGGTTTCTTCTATTAAGAGACATATGGGGTCTGACTACCGCGTTGACATAGACGCGAAAAAGTATTCCCCGCAGGAGATTTCCGCCATGATTCTGCAGAAGCTGAAAGCAGATGCAGAGGGATATCTGGGCGAGAAGGTCACGGAGGCCGTTATTACATGCCCGGCCTATTTCAATGACGCACAGCGTCAGGCAACAAAGGATGCGGGAAAGATCGCCGGCCTGGATGTCAAGCGTATCATCAATGAGCCGACGGCAGCAGCCCTGGCATACGGCCTGGATAATGAAAAAGAACAGAAGGTCATGGTCTATGATCTGGGCGGCGGCACTTTTGATGTATCCATTATCGAGATCGGCGACGGCGTAATCGAGGTTCTGGCTACGGCCGGCAACAACCGTCTGGGCGGCGATGACTTTGACCAGAAGGTAACGGATTATATTGTCGGAGAATTCAAAAAGCAGGAAGGCATCGATCTTTCCGGCGACAAGATGGCCATGCAGCGTATCCGCGAGGCAGCTGAAAAAGCCAAAAAAGAGCTTTCCAGCGCCACGACGACCAACATCAACCTGCCTTTCATCACTGCGACTGCCGAAGGCGCAAAGCACCTGGATATGAATCTGACCAAGGCCAAATTTGATGAGCTTACGGCCGACCTGGTTGAACTGACCGCAGAGCCGGTCCGCAGAGCCCTCTCTGATGCCGGCCTGAATGCATCTGACCTGGGCAAGGTCCTGCTGGTAGGCGGATCCACCCGTATCCCTGCAGTTCAGGAAAAGGTCAAACAGCTGACAGGACATGAGCCCAGCAAGACGCTGAATCCCGACGAGTGCGTGGCAATCGGCGCATCCATTCAGGGTGGAAAGCTTAACAATGAAGCCGGCGCAGGCGACATCCTTCTGCTGGATGTTACGCCTCTGACCCTTTCGATCGAGACGCTGGGCGGCGTAGCTACACCGCTGATTGAAAGAAACACAACCATCCCGACCAAGAAGAGCCAGATCTTCTCAACGGCTGCGGACAACCAGACAGCAGTGGATATCAACGTCGTACAGGGCGAGAGAAAATTCGCGAAGGACAACAAGTCCCTCGGCCAGTTCCGGCTGGACGGCATTCCGCCGGCAAGGCGCGGCGTGCCGCAGATCGAGGTAACCTTCGATATCGATGCCAACGGTATCGTAAATGTATCCGCCAAGGATCTGGGAACCGGAAAGGAGCAGCATATCACAATTACGGCCGGCAGCAATATGTCGGATGATGAGATTGAAAAGGCTGTCCGCGAGGCTGCTCAGTATGAGGCGGAGGACAAGAAGCGCAAAGAGGCGATCGACGCCAGAAATGATGCGGATTCGGCCGTATTCCAGATCGAGAAGGCTCTGGAGGAAGCAGGAGACAAGATCAGTGCTTCTGAAAAAGCTGCGGTAGAAGCTGATCTGGCCGCCCTGAAGGAACAGCTGGCCAAGGTTCCCGCCGACACAGTGATGACAGAGTCCCAGATCGCGGATCTGAAGGCCGCGCAGGAGAAGCTGATGACGGATGCCCAGTCCCTGTTTACCAAGATGTATGAGAGCATGCAGCAGGGGCAGGCCGGTCCCCAGAGCGGACCGGATATGAGCGGCATGGGTGCCGGTCCTCAGAACGGCGGCGACGATAATGTAGTAGACGCAGACTACAAAGAAGTGTAAAAAGCAGAAAAATAGAATGAACAGACAAGGCTGCCGGCAGACAGCCTTGTTTGGCGTAAGTGAGAGAGAACCTTAGGAGAAGCGTAAATGGCTGACAAGAGAGATTACTATGAGGTGCTGGGCGTAGACAGAAACGCGGATGATGAGACACTCAAGCGGGCGTACCGCAAGCTGGCCAAAAAATATCATCCGGATATGAATCCCGGCGACAAGAACGCCGAAGAAAAGTTCAAGGAGGCGACGGAGGCGTATGGCATCCTCAGCGACCCTGACAAAAGGAGAGCCTATGACCAGTTCGGGCACGCGGCCTTTGAAAACGGCGGCGGCGGAGCCGGATTCGGAGGATTTGATTTCGGCGGCATGGGAATGGGCGACATTTTCGGCGATATTTTCGGCGACATTTTCGGGGGCGGCAGGAGCAGCAGAGGCAGCAGCGGCCCGCAGAGGGGAGCCAATCTCCGCGCTGTCATCCATATCTCTTTTGAAGAGGCGGTTTTCGGCTGCACAAAGGAACTGGAGCTGACACTGAAGGATCCCTGCGCAACCTGCGGCGGCAGCGGGGCAAAGCCCGGAACATCCCCGGAGACCTGTCCGAACTGCCACGGATCCGGACAGATCCGGCGGACACAGCAGTCCATTTTCGGCATGGTGCAGAATATCGAGACCTGTCCGCAGTGCGGCGGCACGGGAAAGATCATCCGGGAGAAATGTCCGGACTGCCGCGGCACGGGCTATACCTCCAGCCGGAAAAAGATTGAGGTTACGGTGCCTGCAGGAATCGATGACGGACAGAGCATCCGGATCCGGGACAAGGGAGAACCAGGCTTCAACGGAGGCCCCAGAGGAGACCTTCTCGTACAGGTGTCCGTAGACCGGCATCCTATCTTTCAGAGAGACGGCGTCAATATATTCTCCACGGCACCGCTTTCCTTTGCGCAGGCTGCGCTTGGCGGCGACATCCGGATCAGCACGGTGGACGGCGACGTTGTCTATACAGTCAAGGCAGGCACACAGACGGATACCCGCATCCGCCTGCGCGGAAAAGGTGTTCCCTCTCTGCAGAATAAAAACGTGCGGGGCGATCAGTATGTCACCCTTGTCGTACAGACGCCGGACCGCCTCAGCAATGAGGCAAAGGAACTCCTCCGGCAGTATGATATGGCGGCAGGCAACAGCCTGAACGCCGAAGAAGCTCCGGAAAAAAAGGAGAAAAAGAAAAAAGGCTTCCGCGAAAAGGTAAAAGAAGTATTTGAGGATCTGGAGGATTAAAGAATACCGATGAAATGGAAGAAATACACCCTGACCATCGCGGAGCAGGCGGAAGATATCGTCATGGCAGCACTGTATGACTGCGGTGTCGAAGGCGCGGAGATTGAGGACAAGATTCCCCTGACCGGAGAAGAACTCCGGCAGATGTTCGTGGATATTGCCCCCGTACCGGATGTCGATGACGGCATTGCGCGGCTGCATTTCTACCTGGATCCGGAACAGGACACGGAGGCGGTCCTCGCAGGCGTGCAGAATGCCCTGGAGGAACTGCGCGGCTTTACGGATATCGGGCCGGCAGTGATAGAAGAGTCCGAAACGGAAGACGCAGACTGGATTAATAACTGGAAGCAGTACTTTCATCAGTTTTATGTCGATGAAATACTGGTCACGCCTTCCTGGGAGGAGGTCAGGCCGGAGGATGCGGACCGGATGATTCTGCACATTGACCCCGGTACGGCATTCGGAACCGGCATGCATGAGACGACACAGCTGTGCATCCGGCAGCTTAGAAAATATGTGTCACCGCAGACCGAACTGCTTGACATCGGCACCGGAAGCGGAATTCTGGCGATTCTGGCACTGATGATGGGCGCCCGTCATGCCGTCGGCACGGATCTGGACCCCTGTGCGGTGCCTGCCGTGCAGGAAAATCTGGCTGCAAACGGCATCGCTGAGGAGGACTTTGATCTTTATATCGGGAACCTGATCGATGACGCGGATCTGAGGGAAACCGCCGGGCGGGAGGCCTTTGACATTGTGGCTGCCAATATTCTGGCGGGTGTGCTTGTCCCCCTGATGCCCGCGGCGGCATATGCGTTAAAAAAAGGCGGTGTCTGTATCACCTCGGGAATCCTTGAGGGGTATGAGGACAGCGTCCGCCGCGCGGCAGCCGCAGCAGGACTGACCGAGATTGAAGAGACGCGCCAGGGGGAGTGGGTGTCACTGACATTCCGGAAGGAGTAAGCCATGCAGCGGTATTTTGTTGACAGATCCCAGATGGCCGACGGCTGTGTCTATATCACCGGTGATGATGTAAAACATATCCGCAGCGTGCTGCGCATGCGTCCGGGCGATGATATCTTTGTCTCATGCGGAGACGAATGGGAGTATACCTGCGAGATCACCGGGATTACAACCGATATGGTCACAGCCAGGATCACGGATGCGCAGAAGCCGGCAAAGGAGCTGGCCTCACACATTGCTCTGTTTCAATGTCTTCCGAAAGGAGACAAGATGGAGCTGATCATCCAGAAAGCAGTGGAGCTGGGGGTGCATGAGATTGTGCCTGTCTCTTCCAGACGCTGTGTGGTCAGGCTGGATGAGAGACGGAGCGTTTCAAAGATCGTGCGCTGGAACAGTATTTCCGAAAGCGCTGCGAAACAGTCCAGAAGGCTGATCGTTCCGGAAGTGCACAGTGTTGTCAGTTTCCGTGACGCGCTGAAATATTCTTCCGGATACGATGTGCGTCTGATCCCCTATGAGAATGAAAAGGGCATTGCCCATACCAGGGAACTCCTTTCCTCCATCCGCAGCGGCCAGTCCGTTGCCGTGCTGATCGGTCCCGAGGGAGGATTTGAGACGGGGGAAGTAGAGGAGGCAGTCGCTGCGGGTTTTGTACCTGTGACGCTCGGACACCGGATTCTGCGGACCGAGACGGCGGGAATGGCGGCACTGGCCATTCTCATGTATCTGCTGGAAAGAGATTAACGACGGTGACTTTCAGCGCAGCTGAACAGTTGCTGACGGCAATGCAGAGGACAGCATTTTTTATGGAAGCATATCTTGACAATTCGGCAACAACCAGAGTGTGTCCGGAAGCCGCACAGATTGTACAGAAGCTGATGCTGGAAGATTTCGGAAATCCTTCTTCCATGCACAGCCGCGGTGTAGAAGCGGAAAAATATGTCCGCAGCGCGAAAGAAACGCTTGCCCGCATTCTGAAGGTCCGGGAAAAAGAGATTTTCTTTACCTCCGGCGGGACCGAATCTGACAACTGGGCCGTATTCGGCGCGGCTGAAGCGGCAAAGCGGCGTGGACGGCATATTATTATATCAGCGGTCGAACATCCGGCTGTCTCCGCTCCCGCGCTGCATCTGGAGGAACAGGGGTACGAAGTGACCCGTCTCAGGGTGGACGGAAATGGCCGCGTGGACCTGGACCAGCTGGCGGATGCGATCCGGCCGGATACGGTACTGGTATCCGTCATGCTTGTAAACAATGAGACCGGGGCTGTTGAGCCGGCAGAGGAGATTGCCCGGATCGTCCGGGACAAAAACCCGGAAACATGGTTTCATGCAGATGCCATACAGGGCTTTGGAAAATACCGCATACTCCCCAAAAAGCTGGGTATTGACCTTCTGTCAGTCAGCGGACACAAATTTCACGGCCCGAAAGGAACCGGTTTTCTGTATGTGGACGGGAGAGTGAAACTGAAGCCGCTGCTGTACGGCGGCGGCCAGCAGCAGGGCATGCGGTCCGGCACTGACAATGTTCCCGGAATAGCGGGACTGGCGGCTGCGGCTGAGGCGGCATACCGGAATCCGGAGGAGACGGAAGTACATCTGCTGGCCCTCAAAAAGCACCTGACAGACGGGCTGCTCTCCATGGAAAATGTGCATATAAACGGCTGCACGGATATCGGCTCCTGGTATGATACCGGGATCCACGCACCCCATATTCTGAACGCTTCTTTTACGGGGATCCGCAGTGAAGTGCTTCTGCACACGCTGGAGGACAGAGGCATCTGCGTGTCGGCGGGCAGTGCCTGCTCCAGTCATAAACGGGCGGGAAGCCCCACGCTGACGGCGATCGGCTGCTCCAGGGAAGAGATGGAATCTGCGCTTCGCTTCAGCTTTGCAGAGACAACGACGCAGGAGGAGATCAGCTGGACCCTCAGTGTCCTGCGGGAGGTTGTCCCGATGCTCCGGCGCTATACCAGACATTGATTCAAAGAAACGGGGGAAGTCATGTATCAGGCTTTTTTGATTAAATACGCGGAGATCGGCGTAAAGGGAAAAAACAGGCATCTGTTTGAAGACGCCCTGGTACACCAGATTGTCCGCTGCCTGCGTCCGGTGGACGGTGTGTTCGCCGTGACCAGGGAGATGGGCAGGATCTATGTCCAGGCAGAGGGAGACTATGACTATGAGGGCGCCGTTGATGCGCTGCAGCATGTCTTCGGCATTGCCGGAATCTGCCCTGTAGTCATTGTGGAAGATACCGGATATGAGAACCTGGCGCGGGAAACGGTTGAATATGTCCGCATGGTTTATCCGGAAGGCAGAAACCGCACATTCAAGATATTTGCCCGCCGTTCCAACAAATCCTATCCGAAGGATTCCATGGAGCTGAACGCGGATCTGGGAGAAGCCGTTCTGTACGGCTGCCCCTGGATGAAGGTGGATGTACACCGGCCGGATGTAGTGCTGACGGTAGAGGTGCGGCAGAAAATCTATCTGTATTCGGAAACGATTGCCGGTCCGGGCGGCATGCCGGTCGGCTCCAGCGGCAGTGCCATGCTGCTGCTTTCCGGCGGCATCGATTCTCCTGTTGCCGGCTACATGACAGCAAAACGGGGTGTGCAGATAGACGCCGTGTATTTCCATGCGCCGCCGTATACCAGTGAACGGGCAAAGCAGAAAGTAATTGACCTGGCGGGAATTGTGTCCCGCTACAGCGGACAGATCCGGCTGCACATAGTGAATTTTACGGATATCCAGCTGGCTATTTATGAGAAGTGCCCGCATGAGGAGCTGACCATTATCATGCGCCGGTATATGATGAAGATAGCCGAGCGCTTTGCGGAAAAAGACGGCGCAAAAGCCCTGATTACCGGAGAAAGCATAGGCCAGGTGGCCAGCCAGACAATAGACAGCCTGGTCTGCACGAATGCTGTCTGCACCATGCCGGTATTCAGACCCCTGATCGGTTTTGACAAGCAGGAAATCGTAGACGTGTCCACGCGCATCGGCAGTTATGAGACATCGATTCAGCCGTACGAAGACTGCTGCACGATATTTGTCGCGAAGCACCCCGTGACGCATCCGATTCTGAAGATTGTGGAGAGGTCAGAAAAAAAGCTGCAGGGAATCATAGAGCCGCTGGTCGAAACTGCCATAGAGACGGCAGAGACCGAAATCATCGGAGACCTGTAAAGCAGCCCTGTGCAGCTTCCCGGCAGCACAAAACAGTTTAAAAGAAAGCCCGGAGTGTATTATTCATTGAGTATGTAGGGCTGAAGAGCTTCAAGAATCTGTCCCGTTTTTTCTTCCTCGCAGTGGATGGACAGATCAATGGGCTTGGACAGATCCAGACTGAAGATGCCCATGATTGATTTGGCATCAATGACATATCTGCCGGAGACCAGGTCAAAATCACAATCAAAACGGGCGATTGTATTGACAAAGTTTTTTACTTTTTCGATGGAATTCAGGGAAATTCGTACTGTCTGCATTTCAGAACCTCCTTGCATATTTGCTGACAACGCCAGTTTACTGAGATTAGTCGGAATTGTCAAGATCATTCCGGCCGGAGAAGAGAGAGTATGAGCAGAAAAGCCGCTTTTCACAATCTGGGCTGCAAGGTGAATGCCTGTGAACTCGAAGCGATGCAGCAGCAGCTGGAGGCGGCCGGCTATGAGACGGTTGCCTTTGAACCGGGCGCAGATGTGTACATTATTAACACCTGCACCGTGACCAACATTGCCGACCGCAAATCCCGCCAGATGCTGCACAGGGCCAGAAAGATGAATCCCGGCGCAGTTGTAGCAGCGGTCGGCTGCTATGCGGAGATTCACAGAGAAGCTCTGCGCGCAGACCCGGCAATTGACCTGATCGTCGGGAACGACCAGAAGGAACGGCTGCCGGAGCTGCTCGATGCTTTTTTCGATGAGACCGGGAACTTCTCTGTCAGCAGAGCTGACGCGCAGCCCGGCGCAAGTCCGGCAGAGCCGGACTTGAACGGTATTCTGTCCTGTGATCCGCCCCGGCTGAACAGGCCGGACAGTCATACGCGGGCATTCATGAAAATACAGGATGGATGCAGCCAGTTCTGCACATACTGTATCATCCCTTACGCGCGCGGGAAGGTGCGGAGCCGCCGGATCGCGGATGTGGTGGCGGAGGCGGAGCGCCTGGCATCTTCGGGCGTCCGTGAAGTGGTTCTCACCGGCATTCATCTGTGCTCATACGGCAGGGATCTGCCGGAAGAAGAAAACCTGCAGAATCTCATACATGCCGTCCATGAAGTCCCCGGAATCTGCCGCATCCGGCTTGGCTCCCTGGAACCGGGCTCCGTGACGGAATCCTTTATCGCTGTCCTGGCGTCACATGAAAAAGTCTGCCCTCATTTTCACCTGTCTCTGCAGAGCGGGTGCGACCGCACCCTGAAGCGCATGAACCGGCGCTATACGACAGCTGATTATGAAGAGGCGTGCCGCCTGCTCCGGCTGTATTTTGACGATCCGGCCATTACCACGGATATTATCGCGGGTTTTCCGGGCGAGACGGAGGAGGATTTTGAGGAGAGCAGGGCATTTGCGGAGAAGATCGCATTCTTTGAGACCCATATTTTTCCCTATTCCAGGAGAGAGGGGACCAGGGCTGCGGGCTTTCCGGATCAGCTGACAGAACGGGAAAAACATGCCCGGTGCGCCATTCTGCGGGAACTGAATGACAGAAACAGGGCTTCCTACCTGCAGCGCTGGACAGGACGTCCGGTAGAGGTGCTGTTTGAAGAGGAAACCTGGATTGACGGAAAGCGCTGGTGGAGCGGACACGGCAGACAGTATCAGAGAGTGCTGCTTTCATCGGAGGAGGATCTTGCGAATGAGATCCGGACTGTCCGGCCGCAGAGCCTTCTTAATGGAGAATTCCTGGTCTGCAGCAATTAAAGAATTGTTCAAAAACTGTTCAGAAAGCGTTCAGAGGCTGTTGCCAAAGATTTACTTGCGCTTTTGGCCGATGTAGGGTACAATCATACAAACTCTGCAAAATTGCATCAATACAGACATCTGCAGCTTTTTCAGCAGGCAATTTGTGCAGTTATTTAAAGGAAGAGTGAGAATCATGACAGACTTAAGCAACACACAGTTTTTCCGCGTAAAACCGGAAGCAGAAGTGCCGGTTAAAAAAGTACTGGATGTTGTTTATCACGCAATGGCAGAGAAGGGCTACAATCCCGTAAACCAGATCGTGGGCTATATCATGTCCGGTGATCCCACATACATCACCAGTCATAATGGCGCGAGAAGCATGATCATGAAGGTAGAGCGGGATGAGCTTGTTGAGGAACTCCTGAAGGAGTACATCCGCAACGAGTCCTGGAAGGCCTGACTGATATGGGAAGGATTCTGGGACTGGATTACGGCGCCAAAACGGTCGGCGTGGCTGTGAGTGATCCGCTGGGCATCACGGCACAGGGAGTTGAGACCATTCGGAGAAAATCGGAGAACAAGCTTCGGCAGACGCTGGCCAGGATTGAAGAACTGGTCAGAGCTTATGATGTGGAGACGATCGTGCTGGGTCTCCCCGTCCGCCTGTCCGGAGAAATAGGTGACCGGGCGGTCAGGACGAAGGAATTCGGCGAAATGCTGGAACGCCGGACCGGCCGGAAAATAATCATGTGGGACGAACGCCTGACAACGGTGGCTGCGGACCGGGTACTGGATGAGGCAAAGGTAGCCAGGACAGACCGGAAAGAAGTCATCGATATGCTGGCGGCTGTTTTTATTTTGCAGGGATATATGGATTCACTGGCGTTGAAAGGTGATTCCGCAGGCAGTGCCGGAGAGTAAGCCGCATGAGGGAAAAAATCATATTTGAAACAGATGACGGAGAAAAACTGGAATTATTCGTAGAGGAGGAGACCAGAGTGGGAGGCAGCTCCTACCTGCTGGTAACCGACTCTGACTGTGAAGAGGCGAATGCCTGGATCCTGAAGGACATCTCAGCAGACAGTGATGAAGAAGCGAATTATGAGATGGTTGAGGACGACGTGGAATTTGAAGCCATCGCGGGAATCTTTGAAAAGATGCTGGATGATACGGTCTTTACAGACTGAGAATTCGCACAGCGAGAGAGGAAAAGCCCTTCAGGGTCTGCTTCGCGGGTAATGGAACAGAACCTAAAGGAGTGAAAAGTGATTAATACAGATAATAAACTGAAGATTATTCCGCTGGGCGGTCTGGAGCAGATCGGCATGAATATTACGGCCTTCGAGTACGGCGACAGTATTCTTGTCGTAGACTGCGGACTGGCCTTTCCGGATGACGATATGCTGGGCATTGACCTGGTGATACCGGATGTGTCGTATCTGAAGGACAATATCAGCAAAGTGAAGGGGTTTGTGATCACCCACGGACATGAAGATCACATCGGCGCGCTGCCGTATATTCTGCGTGAGATCAATGTGCCGATTTATGCGACGAAACTGACCATCGGACTGATTGAACACAAACTGGAGGAGCATGATCTCCTGCGGACAACGAGAAGGAAGATCGTAAAATTCGGACAGTCCATCAGCCTGGGCTGTTTTCGTATTGAGTTTATCAAGACCAACCACAGCATCCAGGATGCCGCCGCTCTGGCGATCTATTCGCCTGCCGGCATTGTGGTGCACACAGGTGATTTTAAGGTGGATTATACGCCGGTATTCGGCGACGCCATTGATCTGCAGCGTTTTGCAGAGATCGGCCGGAAGGGCGTGCTCGCCCTGATGTGTGACAGTACGAATGCGGAACGGCCCGGATTCACGATGTCCGAGAGGACAGTAGGCCGCACATTTGACACCATTTTTTCAGAGCACCGGAATGAGAGACTGATCATAGCCACGTTTGCCTCCAACGTAGACCGCGTACAGCAGATTATCAACTGCGCGCACCGGTTCGGGAGAAAGGTCGTCGTGGAAGGCCGGAGCATGGTCAATATCATAGCTACCGCATCCGAGCTCGGGTATCTGAACATTCCCGAAAATACGCTTATTGACATCAACCAGATGCGGTCTTATCCTGCCGAACAGATGGTGCTGGTCACCACCGGCAGCCAGGGCGAATCGATGGCGGCTCTGTCAAGAATGGCCGCCGACATTCACAAAAAAGTGACGATCTGTCCCGGCGACCTGATTGTATTCAGTTCCCATCCTATTCCGGGCAATGAAAAAGCGGTATCCAACGTGATCAATGAGCTCTGTGAAAAAGGGGCCGATGTCATTTTTCAGGATGTTCATGTGTCCGGGCATGCCTGCCAGGAAGAAATCAAGCTGATCTATTCGCTTGTAAAACCGAAGTACGCAATTCCCGTTCACGGAGAGTACCGCCATCTGAAGGCACAGGCTGCGATTGCCGGAGAGCTCGGGATTCCGCGGGAGAATATTTTCATCATGAAGTCCGGCGATGTCCTGGAGCTGGATGATGAATCCGCTGCCGTCAGCGGCAGGGTGGAAACCGGCGGCGTCATGGTAGACGGTCTGGGAGTCGGCGATGTGGGGAATATCGTCCTGCGTGACCGCCAGCATTTGTCGGAAGACGGGATTATTATTGTGGTAATGACTCTGGAGCGGTACGGAAACGCACTGCTGTCAGGGCCGGACATCGTTTCCCGCGGATTTGTGTATGTCCGCGAATCTGAAGACCTGATGGATGAAGCGCGCATTGTTGTGGAAGAGGCATTGCAGGATTGTCTGAACAGACATGTTACCGACTGGTCAAAAATGAAGACGACCATCCGGGACGCACTGGGAAGTTTTGTGTGGAGAAGGACGCAGCGCCGGCCCATGATTCTTCCTATTATCATGGAGGCCTGAATATGGAACAGGTGGCGAGATGTACGGACGCTCTTATCACGGCGATACGGCAGTCAGAGGACTTCCGGCGCTATGTTAAGGCAGAGCGCGCAATTCACGAAGATCCCGAACTGAAACGGCGGATTGATGAATACCGTATACGCGCATATGAACTGCAGGGAGCCCTGGAAGGCATATTTGAAGGATCGGAAGCACTTCTGCAGGAGTTCGGATCTCTTCTCAGACTTCCCCTGGCGGCAGAGTATCTGGACGCGGAGAGTTCTGTCTGCAGAATGCTGCGCCTGACGGTTGAACAGCTCAGCACAGGTGTGGCTGTGGAATTGCCGCAGAGCGGCAAATGACGGAAAAGCAAAGCTTTTCAGTGAAAATGGAAGGAGAAAAGAATGGCAGTCGGTGAACGGCAGAGCGACAGTCTGGGATACCGGGTTGCGCTTTCGGGCGTAAAGGGAATCCTGCGTATTCTTGTCTATATCTGTCTGATTGTATTCATGATCTATTTCGGACAGCGCGCGTATGCGCTGGGACGGGAGGTCTTTCACCAGGTTCCCGTGGATACCGGAGAAGGACGCAAGGTGACAGTGTCCGTGACGGACAGTATGACCGCCTATGACATCGGGCGCATGCTGCGTGCGGAAGGACTGCTTGATGAGAGTCCCCTGGCCTTCTGGGTGCAGGAATTCATATCCGGCTACCACAACCAGCTCCTGCCCGGCACCTATACTCTTCGCACATCCATGACTGCAGATGAAATGATTCCGATTCTGGCACAGGCAGTGGATGACAGTCCCGGCGGCAGCTGAAGAAGCCGGAGGAAGGACAGTCTCATGCTCACTGACGCCAGAATGACTGCTTTTATTAATGCGATGGACAGGGGACATACGCCCTTTCTGGAGGAACTCTTCGCGGAGGCCTGCAGAGATCATGTTCCTGTGATCCGGCGGGAGATGCAGAGCTTTCTGAAGACACTGATGGTCATGCAGAGACCGGAGAAAATTCTGGAGATCGGGACAGCCACCGGCTTTTCTGCAATTCTGATGGCTGCATATAATCCGGCGCCCTGCCGGATCCTGACGATTGAAAACTATGAAAAAAGAATCCGGGCTGCGGGAGAGAATATCCGGCGCTCCGGGTTTGCAAAGCAGATCACTTTACTGGAGGGAGATGCGGCTGACCGCCTGCGGGAGCTGACAGATCCCTTCGATTTTATTTTTCTGGATGCCGCAAAAGGGCAGTACATTCGTTTTCTCCCGGAATTGCTGCGCCTCATGCACCCCGGAAGTGTTCTGCTGGCAGACAATGTCCTGCAGGGGGGAGATATTCTGGAATCCAGGTTTATCGTAGAGCGGCGCTGCCGTACGATCCACCGGCGAATGAGAGAGTTTTTGCTGGCTCTCAAAAGGGACTCCCTTCTGGAAACCTCTGTTCTGCCGCTCGGAGACGGGGCGGCACTCTCCGTGATGCGGGAAAGAACTTGAGAAGATATTAGGAAGGAGCATGCCGCAGATGACACAGATGCGGAAAAAGCCTGAACTGCTGATACCGGCTTCCAGTCTGGATGTCCTGAAGACGGCTGCTGCGTTCGGCGCAGATGCCGTCTATATCGGAGGGGAGGCCTATGGTCTGCGTGCCAAGGCAAAAAATTTCTCGCCGGAGGATATGGCGGAGGGTATCCGCTACGCGCACGAGCGGGGCGTGAAGGTACACGTGACCGTAAACATTATTGCCCATAACCGGGATCTCCCCGGCGTGCGGGCGTATCTGGAAGAACTGAAGGGCATGCGCCCTGATGCCCTGATCATTGCGGATCCGGGGATATTTCTCCTGGCAGGAGAGATCTGTCCGGAGATTCCCCGGCATGTCAGCACCCAGGCCAACAGCACAAATGCGGAAACATGCCGGTTCTGGCACATGCTGGGGGCAGCCCGGGTTGTGACGGCACGGGAATTGTCCATACGGGAACTGAAGGCGCTGCGCGAGACAGTTCCGGCGGGGCTGGAACTGGAAACCTTTGTGCACGGAGCCATGTGTATTTCCTATTCCGGCCGCTGTCTGCTGTCTAATTATTTCACGGGCCGCGATGCGAACAGGGGAGCCTGTGCGCATCCCTGTCGCTGGTCCTGGCGTCCGGTGGAGGCGGGGACAGCGGGAGTTCCGGAAGAATCTGCAGAGGCCGCAGCGCGCAGAGAAGCGGGAGCCTGTATGGAACCGGGGCTTTCCGGCGCGGAGAATCCTTCCGGGGACGGGGTGAAGGCGTGCAGGGATTGCCCCGAAGAGCAGCTGCAGGAAAAACTGATATATGTGGAGGAAGAAACCCGGCCCGGTGAATACCTGCCGGTATATGAAAATGAGAGGGGAACCTATATTTTCAGTTCCCGCGACCTGTGCATGATTGAGCATATCCCTGACCTCATAGACTGCGGAATCGACAGCTTCAAGATTGAAGGCAGGATGAAGAATGCTCTCTACGTCGCAACCGTGGCACGGACCTACCGGCAGGCGATCGATGATTACATGACGGATCCCGGACTGTATGAGTCGCGTCTTCCCTGGTACAGAGAGCAGATCACAGACTGTACATACCGGCAGTTTACCACGGGCTTTTTCTATGGCCGGCCCGGGCAGAACGACCAGGTCTATGACAGCAATACTTACGTTACGAATTATATTTATATCGGGACCGTGCTGGGGACAGACGAGCGCGGCGCAGTTGTGTTTACCCAGAAAAACCGGTTTTTTGCCGGAGACCGGATTGAGATTATGAAACCGGACGGCACAAACCCGGAAGCAGAGGTGCTGGGAATTTTTGACTCGGAAGGCCATCCCATGGAGAGTGCACCGCACCCGCAGCAGGAACTGCATGTCCTTCTCAGCCTTCCGGCCGGGCCGCAGGATATCCTCCGCATGAGAAATCCCCACACAGTCTGAAAAAAAGAAAAGACTTGACAGTCCGCCCCGACGGCCCGATAATTCAGTCATCGGGGCATCTGTCAGGAAACAGGTCTGCATTTTTCTCCCGGCTGCTCAGCCGGACACTTTTCCTTTTTACTTTTATCTGGAACATGAGGAAAGGAGCCCTTATGTTCTGCAGTATATTGTCTGCGGCGATCTCCGGCGTAGAGGCGCTGCCTGTCTGGGTGGAAGCGGATGTCAGTGACGGCATGCCGCAGTTTTCCATGGTCGGCTTTGTCTCCTCACAGGTACGGGAGGCACAGGACCGTGTGAGGACAGCGCTCCGCAATCTGAATATTACCATGCCGCCCAAGAGGATAACAATCAACCTGTCTCCCGGAGACCTGCGAAAAGAAGGCACGCGTTTTGACCTCCCGATAGCGGCTGCCGTACTCTGCGCCCTGGGCAGGCTTCCCGGCAGCTGTCTGCAGGGAACGATGCTTATGGGAGAACTGCATCTGGACGGCCGTGTAGGCCGGATTACCGGCGTCCTCCCAAGTGTGCTTACTGCAAGGGATATGGGATGCCGCCTGGCGGTAGTGCCCTCTGCAAATCTGGCAGAGGGCAGAGTCGCCGAGGGGATCCGGGTAGTCGGCGTCCGTACCCTGAGAGAACTGATCCGCCTGCTGGAGGATGGAGAACTTCCGGAAGAAGAGCCGTGCCCGGAGGCGGAGAAACCTGCTGCGAATCTGGATTTCGGAGATATACGCGGACAGGAAATGGTCAAACGCGCGGCATTGCTTGCAGCGGCCGGATTCCACAATCTGCTTCTTCAGGGTCCTCCCGGATCCGGAAAATCAATGACTGCCAGAAGAATCCCTGGTATCCTGCCGGAAATGAGCGCCGAGGAAAGCCTGGAGGTATCCAGAATATACAGCATTGTCGGGCTGCTTCCTCCCGGTCAGGCCCTGATGCGGGAGCGTCCCTTCCGTGCGCCGCACCACGGAATAACCGCCCCCGCCCTCTGCGGAGGCGGCATGATTCCCCGTCCCGGCGAAGTCACGCTTGCACACAGGGGCGTCCTTTTCCTGGATGAATTACCTGAGATGAATTCTCCGACGATGGAAATGCTTCGCCAGCCTCTGGAAGACAGAGAGATCACGGTATCCCGTGTGGGCGGCACCTGCCGGTATCCCGCTTCGTTTCTGCTGGTAGCCGCCATGAATCCCTGCCCCTGCGGCTATTTTCCCGACAGGAGCCGCTGCATCTGCGGCATCAGGGAAATCCAGGCATACCATGCCCGGATCAGCCAGGCCGTGCTGGACAGGATCGACATACACTGCGAAGTGCCGGCAGCCAGCTACGACGATCTGGACGAGCCCCGGAAAGATTCCGTGACCTCTTCCATGCTTAGGGAACAGGTACAGGCTGCCTATCAGATTCAGAAAGAGAGATACGCCGCAGAGCCCTTCCGGTTCAACAGTGAAATCCCTCCGGACCGCATCGACCGGTACTGCCCGCGCACTCCGGAAGCAAAACGGATGCTCAAAAAGGCATTCGAATCAATGGGACTGTCCGCCAGGGGATATCACCATGTCATTCGTGTGGCGCGTACCATTGCGGACCTTGACGGAACAGAACGGATCGGTGAACCTCACATCAGCGAGGCGCTGTGCAGCCGGAACAGTGACAGGAGGCCGGGAATATGAACAGAAAAGAACCTGAACAGAACGGCAAAAATCCATGGTGCTTTGCGGCTGATGCAGGCCGGAACCCCATGCGCTATATCGAAAGAGGAGAAGCAGACTATCCTCCGCAGCTTCTTCCATATGAAAGAATGCCGGCAGGACTCTATGTGATCGGCAGGCTGCCGGATCCGGCAAAAAAAAGCGTGGCTGTTGTCGGGGCGAGGTCCTGCAGCGCATACGGACGTGCGGAGGCAGGCAGGTTTGCCAGAGAACTGGCTGCTGCCGGCGTGCAGATCATCAGCGGCCTGGCTTATGGCATTGACCGGTGCGCCCATGCGGGAGCCCTGGAAGCCGGAGGAAAAACCTATGCGGTGCTTGGCTGCGGCGCGGATATCTGCTATCCCAGGGAAAACATCTCTCTGTACGAAGAAATAAGAGAAACCGGGGGAATCATATCAGAGTATCTTCCCGGGGTGCCGCCTTCGCCCTGGCATTTTCCGGTCAGAAACCGGATTATCAGCGGCCTGGCGGATCTCGTACTGGTTATTGAAGCGCGTTTGCGATCCGGATCTCTGATCACGGCCGATTATGCTCTTGAACAGGGAAAGCCGGTATGGGCTGTGCCCGGAAAAAATGCGGATCCGCTCAGTCAGGGATGCAACCGGCTGATTTCCCAGGGGGCAGGGATCGCCCTGTCACCCGCAGACATACTGGAAGAGCTCGGCCTTGCGAAGACTGCCGCAGGCCGGCATACAGACAGGGACGGACGCAGATCCCTGCCGGCGGGATGGAAAAACAGAAAGCTGTCAGAACAGGTGCTGCAGCTTCTGGAAAGCGGCGAAAAGACGCTGCAGGATCTTCGGGATGAGACAGGGGCGGAAAGGGCGGAACTGTACAGCGTGCTGACAGAGCTGTGCCTGTACGGGTTTGCGGAGGAGGTGATGCTGGGGTACTACGGGGTGAGGTAGAAAGACGGGCATACCGGGCCGGCAGCGGAAGAAAACCCTACATCGCACTTGCAACTCCATGGAAATTGCGTTATAGTGGGGCTTGCATGTTTGAGCGGCACGTTCTGACTGCAGAAACCACCTTCCGACAGGAGGAAGAAGAAGATGGCAAAGTATCTGGTCATCGTAGAGTCACCGACCAAGATGAAAACCATAAAAAAATTTCTCGGCTCCAGTTATACGGTTCTGGCGTCAAACGGTCATGTGCGCGATCTGCCGAAAAGCACTCTTGGCATCGATGTCGAGAATGACTATGAGCCAAAATACATCACCATAAGAGGCAAGGGAGAACTGGTCGCTTCTCTGAAAAAGGCTGCCGCAAAGGCGGACCGTGTCTATCTGGCAACCGACCCGGACCGGGAGGGAGAGGCAATCTCCTGGCACCTTTCCCAGGCACTTCGTCTCGATCCCGGGAAGATGATGCGCATTACCTTCAATGAGATTACGAAGACGGCTGTTAAGGCATCGCTGAAAAATGCCCGCGAGATCGACATGAACCTGGTGGATGAACAGCAGGCCCGGCGCTGCCTGGACAGGATGGTGGGCTATGAGATCAGCCCGCTGCTCTGGAAGAAGATCAAAAGAGGCCTTTCTGCAGGCCGGGTACAGTCTGTCGCAACCCGCATCATTGCAGACCGGGAAGAAGAAATAAATGCTTTTATCCCAAAAGAATACTGGACGATTGACGCCGACATCCGGGTGGACAACGCGAAAAAACCGCTGACCGCTCATTTCTACGGAGAGGGCGGCCGGAAGACGTAGATCGCATCCAGGGAGCAGGCGGAAGAGATCATCCGACGGCTGCAGAAAGAGAAACTGCAGGTGGAGGAACTGAAAACGGGGGAACGCTCCCGCAAGGCTCCGCTGCCCTTCACGACCAGCACCCTGCAGCAGGAGGCCTCCAAAGTCCTGAACATGTCTACCTACAAAACAATGCAGATCGCACAGCAGCTGTACGAGGGCATTGATGTGGCAAAAGAGGGCACGGTCGGCCTCATATCGTATCTGAGAACCGATTCAACCCGTGTATCGGAAGAAGCAGACAGTGCTGCCCGGGCCTATATACGCACACAGTACGGAGATAAATACGAGGCCGGAACCGGCACAACAGCCAACCGGAACAAGAATGCACAGGATGCACATGAAGCGATCCGGCCCACTGACGTCACGAGGGAACCGCTGCTCATGAAACCGTTCCTGACCCGTGACCAGTTCCGGCTCTATCAGCTGATCTGGAAGCGCTTTGTAGCGAGCCGTATGGCGCCTGCCCTGTATGAAACCAGTTCTGTGTGGATCCGCGGCGGAGATTACAGGTTCCATGCATCTGCGTCCAAGGTCAGGTTTGAGGGCTTTCTCTCCGTTTATTCCCAGGATGACGAAAAAGGGGAAGAGAACGACCATCTGGGCAGCATACGGGAAGACAGCGTGCTGGAACTTCTGGAATACCGGAAAGAACAGCATTTTACCCAGCCGCCGGCGCACTATACCGAAGCGTCGCTTGTCCGCACAATGGAAGAACTGGGGATCGGCCGTCCCAGCACCTACGCGCCCACGATTACTACGATTATTGCCCGCCACTATGTCACCAGGGAAAAGAAAAACCTGTATATGACCGAACTGGGCACAATTGTCAATGACATGATGATGCAGGCTTTTCCCAGCATCGTCGATGTGAACTTTACAGCCAATCTTGAACAGCTCCTGGACGCCGTCGGCACCGGCAAGATCGGCTGGAAGACCGTGGTGGAGAACTTCTGGCCGGATCTGATAGAGTCTGTCAGAGAAGCCGAGAAGGATCTGCAGGAAGTCAGAATCGAAGACGAACAGACAGATGTCATCTGTGAGAACTGCGGCCGCCGTATGGTCATCAAGTATGGTCCCCACGGCAAGTTCCTTGCCTGCCCCGGCTTTCCGGAGTGCCGGAACACCAGGCCGTATCAGGAGCCGGTCGGGGTAAAATGTCCGAAGTGCGGCGGGGAGATCCTGCTGAAAAAAACCCGAAAGGGCCGCATGTATTACGGATGTGAGCACAATCCGGACTGTGATTTTATGAGCTGGCAGCGGCTCTCCGCAAAAAAATGCCCAAAATGCGGAGGATTTATGGTGATAAAAGGAAAAAAACTGGCCTGCGCAGACAAAGAATGTGGTTATTCGGAGACGAGAACCGAAGAGACGGAATAAAATGTAATTAATGCGACAGTTGTCTGAAAAAATCTTGCTTTTCCCTTCTATTAGTGTTAAAATATAGAAGATATTGGACGCCGGTTCTTTTCCGGCAGTTCCGGCCCTCAAAAAACGACACAGATTTGATGCATGAACAAAAAGAGGCTCAGTATTCTAAGAAAGGAGAGCAGGATGAGCGTACAACTTCTTGACAAGACCAGAAAAATCAACAAACTGTTACATAACAACAATTCTACCAAGGTAGTTTTCAACGATATCTGCGAAGTAATGGTTGAATGCCTCCAGTCGAATATTCTGGTAATCAGCAAAAAGGGCAAAGTGCTCGGTGTGGCAACGTGTTCCGGAGTCCCTGAGATTACAGAGCTGATCACAGATGAGGTGGGTAGTCATGTCGACAGTCTGCTGAATGACCGGTTTTTAAGCGTTCTTTCCACAAAGGAAAATGTAAATCTGAGCACTCTGGGTTTTGAAGATGCCGATGCGGAAAAGTACACAGCGATAATCAATCCGATCGATATAGCGGGAGAACGCCTGGGTACCGTGTTTATGTACCGATATGAGCCTCTTTATGATATTGATGATATCATCGTCAGTGAATACGGCACGACAGTCGTGGGACTGGAGATGATGCGCTCGGTGAATGAGGAGAATGTGGAGGAAAACAGGAAGATCCAGGTTGTAAAATCCGCATTCGGTACGCTTTCATTTTCCGAGATGGAAGCAATCACGCATATATTTGAAGAGCTGGACGGTATGGAAGGCATTCTTGTGGCAAGTAAAATTGCCGACCGCGTCGGCATTACCAGATCCGTCATTGTCAATGCGCTGCGGAAGTTTGAGAGCGCGGGCGTCATTGAATCGCGTTCCAGCGGCATGAAAGGCACTTATATCAAGGTGCTGAATGATTACATTTTCGATGAACTCAAAGAGATCCGGGCGGAGAAGGCGGCGAAGGAATAAAACCTGATGCGTGCAGTGTTTTCTCTGCCAGCCTGAAACAGCGTGCAGGCAGACAGTTAGCAAAAAGAGCAGCTTCGGCTGTTCTTTTTTTGTATAAAATGACTCCGTCGCCAAAAGCAGATTACGGATTGCTCCGCACTTCGTGCTCCCGCAATCCTGCCCGCCATTCGGATTTCATGGGGCCCCTTCCCCACTTCATCCTTATGTCGGGGCACGCCCCAAGTCCTTTTGCCCACTTGCAAGCGAGCTTGCGTGGGTTCAGGACTTTTGGCGTTGTAATCACAAAATACGAAGAAAGTAAGAAAAACAGAGAATCAGATATAATAAAGAAGAAAAACAGAGAAACAGAGAGAATATACCATAAAAACCGGATTTGCTAAAATCCTTGTGATTGCCTATATTAGAGACCGTCGATAGCACTCGAATGGAATGAGTGCTAACAGAATAAGATGAGAAGACAATCTTAAGGAGGAAATACCATGAAGTTAGTCCCGCTTGGTGACAGAGTAGTCCTGAAACAGATGGAAGCAGAGGAAAAGACAAAATCCGGCATTATCCTTACATCCCAGGCACAGGAAAAGCCGCAGGAGGCACTGGTTATTGCCGTCGGCCCCGGCACAGATGAAGTAAAGATGGAAGTCAAGGTAGATGACAAGGTCATCTATTCCAAATATGCAGGAACCGAAGTGAAACTTGACGGTGAAGAGTATATCATTGTCAAGCAGGGAGATATCCTCGCTATTGTTCAGTAAATCCGCACTGCCGGGAAGAAGCCCGGTGTGTATGTGCATAAGAAAAATAATACAGAGAAGATAAAAGATTATCAGGAGGCTACCACTATGGCAAAAGAGATTAAATACGGAGCAGAAGCAAGAGCAGCTCTTCAGACAGGCGTTGATAAATTGTCAGATACTGTCCGCGTGACTCTGGGACCGAAAGGCCGGAACGTTGTTCTGGAGAAGTCGTATGGCGGACCGACCATCACAAATGACGGCGTGACAATTGCCAAAGAGATTGAACTGGAAGACGGGTTTGAGAATATGGGCGCACAGCTCATCCGCGAAGTCGCTTCCAAGACCAATGATGTCGCAGGTGACGGCACCACGACTGCTACCGTCCTGGCACAGGCCATGATCCATGAAGGCATGAGAAACCTGGCTGCCGGCGCAAACCCGATCATTCTGAGAAAGGGCATGAAGAAGACCACTGACAAAGCCGTAGAGCTGATTGCCAAGATGAGCAAAAAGGTTAACGGCAAAGAGCAGATCGCCAGAGTGGCCGCTGTTTCTTCCGGAGACGAGGAGGTCGGACAGCTGGTTGCCGATGCCATGGAGAAAGTGACGCATGACGGCGTCATCACCATTGAAGAGTCCAAGACCATGCAGACCGAGCTGGATCTGGTAGAGGGCATGCAGTTTGACCGCGGTTATCTGTCCGCTTATATGGCAACCGATATGGAGAAGATGGAAGCCAATCTGGACAGCCCGTATATTCTGATCACCGACAAGAAGATCAGCAATATTCAGGAGCTTCTGCCCCTGCTGGAGCAGATCGTACAGTCCGGCGCCAGCCTGCTGATCATCGCCGAGGATGTCGAAGGCGAAGCCCTGTCCACCCTGATCGTCAATAAGCTGCGCGGCACCTTTAAGGTATGCGCTGTCAAGGCACCGGGCTATGGCGACAGAAGAAAAGAGATGCTGCAGGATATCGCCATCCTGACCGGCGGCCAGGTCGTTTCTTCCGAACTCGGCATCGAGCTGAAGGATGCAACGATGGATATGCTGGGCAAGGCAAAATCTGTCAAGATCAAAAAAGAGACCACCGTTATCGTTGACGGCGCAGGCAAGAAAAACGCCATCAAAGACCGTGTGGCACAGATCAAATCCCAGATCGAAGTCACCAAGTCCGAGTTTGACAAAGAAAAACTGCAGGAGAGACTGGCAAAGCTTTCCGGCGGCGTAGCGGTCATCCGTGTAGGCGCAGCCACCGAGACAGAGATGAAAGAAGCCAAGCTCCGTATGGAAGACGCCCTGAACGCAACACGCGCAGCCGTGGAAGAGGGTATTATCGCAGGAGGCGGTTCCGCATATGTACATGCCATCAAGGATCTGGAGATATTTGCCCAGAAGCTTGAAGGCGATGAGAAGACAGGCGCCATGATCGTGATCAAGGCTCTGGAGTCCCCGCTGGCCACCATCGCTGAGAATGCCGGACTGGAAGGCGCCGTGATCATCAATAAGGTCAAAGAGTCTGCGGCAGGCGTCGGCTTTGATGCCCTGAAAGAAGAGTATGTCGATATGGTCAAGGCCGGTATTCTGGATCCTGCAAAGGTCACAAGAAGCGCCCTGCAGAACGCGACAAGCGTGGCGTCCTCCCTGCTTACCACCGAGTCCGCCGTATCCATCATCAAAGAGCCCGCACCGGCAATGCCCGCAGGCGGCGGTGCCCCCGGAATGATGTAAGCGAGTAACAAGCCAGGCAGAAAAGAGAAGCCCCTGAGGCTGTGAGTTTACTCACGAAGCCATCAGGGGCTTCTCTTTTCTATCCGGCGACAGACGGATATCGAGGGGCGAAGACCCGAGATAACCCCAAATCCCTTTCGTCACTTTAACGGAAGTCTTTGCTCACCTTTGTATAATTTGACGTGGCGTCTTTCGACCCTGACCACTATAATAGCGGAAGAAATAAAAACATACATCATATAGGAGAGTTATCATGTCCAGTTTATCATTAGAGCATATTTTTAAAAGATATCCGAATGGTTTCGAGGCCGTCAAAGATTTCAATCTGGATATCGGCGACAAAGAGTTTATTATTTTCGTCGGCCCTTCCGGCTGCGGAAAATCCACTACGCTTCGTATGGTAGCCGGACTGGAGGAGATTTCCGAAGGCACGCTGAAGATCGACGGAAAAGTTATGAACGATGTCGATCCCAAGGACCGCGATATCGCCATGGTCTTCCAGAATTACGCTCTGTATCCGCATATGTCCGTGTTTGACAACATGGCATTCGGACTGAAGCTGCGCAAAGTGCCGAAGGACCAGATTGAAAAGCAGGTCAGAGAGGCCGCCCGTATCCTGGATCTGGAACATCTGCTGGACCGCAAACCGAAGGCTCTTTCCGGCGGTCAGAGACAGCGTGTGGCCATGGGCCGTGCAATTGTCCGTAATCCGCGCGTCTTCCTGATGGATGAGCCGCTGTCCAACCTGGATGCCAAGCTGCGTGTGCAGATGCGTACCGAGATTGCAAAGCTGCATGACAGACTGGGAGCAACGATTATCTATGTAACACATGACCAGACCGAGGCCATGACACTTGGAACCAGAATAGTCGTTATGAAGGACGGCGTTGTACAGCAGGTGGATACGCCGCAGAATCTGTACAACGAGCCGGGCAATCTGTTTGTCGCCGGCTTCATCGGCTCTCCGCAGATGAACTTCATGGATGCCGTTGTAGAAAAAGGAGCCTCCGGTCTCTATCTGAATGTCGGCGGGCAGAAGTTCCTCCTTCCCGCTGCCAAGGCAAAGATTCTGGAAGAAAAGGGCTATGTCGGCAAGACGGTCGTCGCAGGAATCCGTCCGGAGAACATCAGCGACGAAAAGGAAATGATCCAGAAATATCCGGAAGCGACATTCGAATCGACCATCAACGTATATGAGCTTCTCGGCGCAGAAGTGTTCCTGTACTTTGATTTCGCGAATACACCGATGACAGCCCGCGTTGATCCGGCCACCACCGCCAGAACAGGATCCACTGTCAAGTTTGCCATCGATGTTGAAAAACTGCATATTTTCGATAAAGAGACAGAGACAGCAATTGTTCACTGAACCGATGTATCCGGCGCTCCTGCGGACATCAGGAACTGGCAGCATTGTGAAGGGCAGGATCCGGCCGAGTACAAATATAGGACAGGCTGACACATACCGACAGGCATTGTGTCAGCCTGTTTTTTCGTGCGATAAGGCTGAGCGGGCGAGTATGCCTCCGGGATCCAAAAGAAGACTTGAATCACCAGGGAGGCTGGGGTATCATGGTTTTCATGAGGTGGTTGCATGATTTCTATCCGACTGATCAATAAGGTACTTTCCGAGCTTCGGGAAATAACCGGGGCGGATCTTCTGCTGCTGGATGGCAGAGGAAAACTGCTGTCGGCTGCTTCTGACAGAGAAATCCCTGAAAAACCGGAGTCTCTGGGCGCCGTGCTGCCGGAAGGGGTGAACGGACCTGTGGAGTCCGGCTCCTGGCATATCCGTAGAATATCCGATGAAGACGGAACGGAGCTGCTGATTGCAGCTGCCGGAGCGTCAGGGGATCTGGCGGTTCGGGTGGGCGCGTCTGAGATGGAAGCGCTGCTCATTGCCGCAAGGGAAAAGACAGACAAAAATCATTTTCTGCAGAGTGTGCTGACCGGATCCGTCTCTGCTGCCACGATGCACCGGGAAGCGGCCCGGCTCCGGATCCGGGAGGATGTCAGAAGAATGCTCTTCCTGGCAGAAATCAATGAGGCCGACCGGGAGACCGCAATGCAGGTATTCAGGGCTGTTCTGGCTGCTGCCCGGGCGGGAGGAATGATCATTCCCGCTGATGCACGGCATGTGGCGGTTGTGTATGAAATACACCGGGCCGGCCGTGAAGAGACGATGCATCTGGCCCATACGCTTCTGGACACATTGAATGCCGAGGCTATGATTCCTGCCCGGATTGCTGTCGGGACGCCTGCCGGTTCACTCAATGATCTGCCGCGGTCTTTTGCGGACGCCCGTATGGCTCTGGAAGCCGGCCGGTTGTTTATGCCCGGCAGGAAGGTAATTGCCTGTGACCGCCTGGGCATCGGACGCCTGATCTGGGAGCTTCCCGTATCTCTCTGCGAACGCTTCCTGGGGGAGACATTTCCGGAAAATGCGCTGGAAGAACTCGACGGCGAAACAATGGAGACGATTCGGCGTTTTTTTGCCTGCAGTCTGAATATATCCGAGACAGCCCGGCAGCTGTATGTTCACCGGAATACGCTCGTATACCGTCTGGAAAAACTGGAAAAGCTGACCGGACTGGATATCCGTAAATTCGATGATGCCATGTCTTTCCGCATCGCCATGATGGTGCATGAGCGCCTGCGGCAGGCAGAAGAGTAATAAAGAACAGGAGGGCACAGCCATGGATGATCTGTTTTCAGAGGTTTTGATTAAAAGGAAGCCGGAGGCAGCCAATATTATACTGAAGTATCTCCCGCTCTGCGCGGGCGTGCT
>CADBNA010000234.1 GCA_902795835.1 uncultured Lachnospiraceae bacterium
CTGCTTCCGGGCTCCAGGTATTTCATAAAGAAAAGATCTCCGACCTCGCGGATCTGCCATGCGGGCATTCCCATGCTTTTTTCCCGGCGCTCTATGCCCTCTGACTGCGGCCCCATGATCAGGCCCCGGTAGATGACAGCCAGATCGCAGAGATAATGGCCCCTGGCCAGCGCCGACATGTCGATGAGTACCGGTTCCTGGTCCCTGAACATAATATTGCCGGGATGAAGATCCCCGTGAAGGAAGGTGTCGCCGTCCGGCATCCGGGCGACAAGCTCACATGCCAGTGTCGTCTCCTCCGGACTGCACCATCTCGAAAGCCTCCCGGCATAGCCCAGCCATGTATCCCGGACTGCGGGGACCGTATCGTCCGGGACTCTGGTGTGATGCAGCTTCTTTGCCAGCGCCGCGTACTGGTCTGTATACATTTCGGTCTGTTCCGGATGATTATGGATCGCAGCGCCCAGCGAAAAGGAAGAGAGTCTCTCCATCACCAGTCCGAAGGCATTTCCCGCCTTCACCATGCGATAAGCCCTGACAGAAGGCACGCCGCCAAGGGAGGCCGCGCGGGCAAGCCTGAACTCCCGCTGCACCTTCTCCACGGGGGTTCCTTCTTTATAGACTTTGACAATGCTTTTCTCATCAAGGCTGTAGACCGTGCTACCGAAGCCGCGCCCCACAACCGGACAGCCTGTTATGTCGATTTTTTCCATGGGGCAGTTGTCGTGTTCTGCCCTGATTCCGTCACTTGCCGGATCCGGTATTCCGGGTGCCCCGCTTCCGCCGTCTGCCGGATCTGTTATTTCGGGTGCTGCGGTTCCGCCGGCTGCGGGATCCATTGTTCCGGGCGTCCCGCTTCCGCCGTCTGCCGGATCTGTTATTCCGGGCGTCCCGCTTCCGCCGTCTGCCGGATCCGGTATTCGGGGTGCTGCTTTTTTCGGGAGGGTACCCTCCTCTCTCATCCGGCGGAGTGTTTTATAGACAAACGCGGGAAGCCATTCCCTGTGTGCCTCCGGATCCTCACGGATCAGCGAAGAAGACCGCATCACGCCGTTTTTCACGGGCCGTTTCCCAATGAGAAAGAACATCTTCGGGAATTCCTTCTGCAGGAGCGGCACAATCTCCCGGTAATCATCGCCGAGCGCAACCCCGCTGACAGGACCGCCGACGGAGCGGACTGCATCCCTGATAAAATCGAAAAAATCTTCCAGTGTATAGGTCTTGCCCGTGACAGCCCTGTTCTCCATTTTGTGAATGACGAGGCGGCCGCCCGTTTCTTCATTGATCCGTTCAAACCACCTGCGCTTGGTGTCCCAGTCCACCAGGTCCACGCCTTCATTATACCGCACAAATACATGCAGTGTGTCAAAGTATGCAAGCGCTTCCTCTATCATCTCGATATGCCCGACATGAGGCGGATTGAACGATCCCGGGTAGATGCCGTTTCCTCCGATATATTCACTCATCTTTTTTATTCCTTTCAGGCATCGGCAAAGCTGTACAGCTTCTCAAACCGTTCCCCGTTAAACTGCCTTGCCAGAGAGACGCCCCCGCAGTGACAGGAGTACATAAATGCATTGCAGCGGGACAGCATATAGATGGCGTACAGATAATTGACCGCAGCATCTTCGACATACTCATCATACTCTCTGCCGTCGTGACGGGCCCGGTCGAGCTCGCTGATCGTCGTCATACCCTCCCGGAAGTCCGTGACCCGGTAACGCTTCTGGGACACGCAGATCATTCTTCCTCCAAAGGCTTCCGTCATACCGTCAAGCAGGTCGTCGTCTTCTGTGGCCAGAAAAATCCTGTCATAGCCGCCCGCGTCAAACCACTCCTCAATCACCGGCGCCACTTCGTCAATCCCGCGGGGACGGCTGCTGCCGCCCATGGCGGACGTGATGTAGTCACTCCCGCGAAGCAGCACGCCCAGCACACGCCGGTCACGGATGACGGCATCCCCGTAAGCCTTCATTTCTTCCAGAAACGGCGGCTGCAGGATAGAAAGATCCAGGTCGCCCTTCCTTCTCAGCATTTTGACATACATGACCGCGTAATAATTGACCACCCGGATTGTATTGGTATCATCCGCGTCCTCCGGGGTAAAGGGCAGCCTCAGATATTTGCGCAGCATCTCGTCCGGGTAGCGGGTGCAGCCCGGCCTCAGTGTCACCTCCATCCCCAGCGGGCCAAAGAAAGCCCTGCCGCGGCCATAGGCCAGCAGGATGCTCCCGATTCCTTCTGTCCCGGGCACAGAGAATTCCACATACTTCACATCCCCGGGGTCGAGGGGCGTAAGCCATTGAAAGAAAAACACATGGTGAAACAGCACCATGGCGTCCAGTCGCGTAAAATCGCCGTCAAAGACAGACGGAACGAAATGTCCGTACACCGGCAGCGCGCCCTCAGGCGGCCGGTTCATGCGGATCAGCCGGCTGTGCGGGCCGATAAACCAGCACATCCGCTCATCCGCATAATACACTGTCTTGTCCGTGTCCGCAAGAAGGAGCCGGGCGAGCACCACACTGTATTCGCTCACCTGTTCAAACCAGATGCTGCCGAAGTCCTTTACCAGGTCCAGGCACAGGCTGCCCTTTTTCTCTTCGTCATAGGTCAGATAGGGCGGAAACAGCGGCATTTCTTTAAAAATCTTTGCGTGTACATACTGCTCACTCGCCTCTGCCCATGCCTGGTTTTCCTCATAGAGGAGGCCGTAAAACGGCCGTCCTTCTCCATCTGTCACGCAAAAGCGCCTCTCGCCCGTGCACACGTGCGCAAGTGCCTCATGGAAGACACCCGGCCCGTGTTTAAGCCGGCGGACATTTTCATTTTCCGGAACCCCGCATATATGCAGCATATTTCCCTGTTTCCCTTCTCATGCCCTTCATCCTGGGCGATTGCGAAACTCCTCAAATAGCAGCTGGAATGGACAAGCTGCACAATCCAGACTCAGGTGCTTCACAAATTGTCTGACCCTTCATCTGCTGATACTCTAAAACAGTTCCTGAAGCGGCACGCTGTTTTCCCGGTCCGGCGTCTCCAGCCATGCGGCCGCCTTCTTAAAGTCTTCATGAAATGCCTCGATCCGCTCCCTGGAATACCAGCCGGAGTTGTAACCGCAGTACCAGGTAAGCCTGTCGATGCCGGCCCGGTCCAGCAGGCCGGTGATCACCATTTCGTTTTGCCCGCGTTCCAGCGGCACGTGTCCTGCAGCGATGGCCGACAGATTGCCCAGATCAAAGGTGTCTCTCTGGTAATTGAACAGCACCGTATTGCAGACAGGCGCGGGATGCAGCGATTCAAACGGATACGCGCAGTGCGCCATGCCGAAATCCGCCTGTTTCCGGATATCAGCAAGGATTTCCCCGGCCGTCTGCTTTCTGTTAAGGTCCGCATACACAGGAATGGTGGTGGCAAACATGCCCACACACTGTCTCTTTGCCTCCCGGTCCCGTCCATGCCAGGCCATATAGACCAGGGCTCTGCGGCCGGGATTTCGGGC
>CADBNA010000235.1 GCA_902795835.1 uncultured Lachnospiraceae bacterium
ATGAGCAGAAATCATATTGTCTGAGCGCAGCGAGTTTATGATTTCTGCGAATGTTCTTAGCAGATGACGTGAATGCTAAGAAGTTCTTTGCGCGGAAGCCGTTTGAATGTTCATACAATTTTCGACCACATGCCGTTCTGCAATTACCGATTTCACCTGGAGACAGGGGTCTGACCCCTGTCTCCTTCGTTCTACCCGAGCTTGCGCCCGGCGCATTCCACAAATACATCCTCCAGCGTTGTCGCGCGCATGGCCGCGTGTTCGCCGGCGGCTTCCAGGTAGCGGATGGCCTCTTCCCTGTCGTGGAAATAGTGGCTGACCAGAGCTTCTTCTGAGGTCTCATCCACCGCCCACGCGCCCAGATCGCGGATCAGCTGCTCTGGGGTGTCCAGCTTCTGCAGCTTCCCCCGGTTGATCAGGGCTACGCGCTCGCAGAGGGCCTGGGCTTCTTCCATGTAATGTGTGGTCAGAATAATCGTCATCCTGCGCTCATTCAGCTTGCGGAGCAGGTTCCACATCTGTCTCCGGGACAGGGCGTCCATGCCGGCTGTCGGCTCATCCAGCAGCAGGATCTCCGGCTCGATCAGGAGGGCTCTGCAGATCATCAGCTTGCGCTTCATGCCGCCGGACAGATGCCGCACCGTCCTTTTGCGGAATTCCGTCAGGTCCGCGAAGGCAAAAAGCTCTTCCGTGCGTCTGCGCATTTCCTTCCGCGGCAGATAATACAGGCGGCCCTGGTATTCCATGACTTCATCCATCGTCATGTCCTGCCGCATGGAATACTCCTGTGTGATCACGCTCAGCTTGCGCTTCTGCTCCGAAGCCGTGCGGGTCAGCGGCCTGCCGTCGATCAGGATCTTTCCTCCGGTCGGCAGCAGGACAGTGGACAGCATGCTGATGGTCGTTGTCTTTCCGGCGCCATTCGGTCCCAGCAGCCCGAAAAACTCGCCTGTCTTTATGGTCAGGTCCAGATGATCAACCGCCGTAAAATCACCGAATTTCTTCGTGAGGTCCTGCAGTTCAATCATTTTTTATCTCCGCCGCGGCCTGGCCGACACACCTGATCAGCGAATCCAGTGTTGCCTTTTCCGCCGTCCAGGTCTGCATGCCATAGCCGGCTGCAGCAGCCTCGGTCTGACGGCCGATGCAGACAGCCTTTACCTTGGAAAGGTCCAGTCCCTCTGCACTGCCGGCAAAACCTCTGACAGTCGAAGCGCTGGTAAATACGGCAAAATCAATCTCACCCTCTTCAAAGGATTTTCTGACATCGATTACTTTTGAAGCCGTGTATTCCGTATCATAGGTCGCAATATCCGTGATCTGAATGCCGCGTACGGCTGACAGTCCCTCGATCAGTTCCTGATTGCCGATGGCTGCCCGCGGAATCAGGACGCGGACTCCCTCCGGCAGAATTTCCGCCAGTTCTCTGCCCAGCGTCACCCCGTCGTAGACAGAGGGCACAAAGTCGGCCTTCAGGCCCACCTTTGCCAGGGCCTTGGACGTTCCCTGCCCGATGCTGGCAATTTTCACACCCGCCAGCATGCGGACATCTCCGTGTGCAAACAGTTTTTCAAAAAAGATCCGCACACCGCTCGGGCTGGTAAAGACCAGCCAGTCATACGCGCCGTCCCCAAGCCTGCGGATGCAGTCCTGCAGTTCTGTATCATCTTTACACGGGACCGTGCGGATCGACGGAAGCTCCAGGACTTCGGCGCCCTGCAGGCGGAGTCGTGAAGAAAGTCCGGAAATCAGTTCTCTCGGCCTGGTGACCAGAACCTTCACGCCGGCGAGAGGTTTTTTCTCATACCAGCCGAACTGGTCGGCAACAGAGCAGACCTTGCCGACCACAATGATGGCAGGCGTATGTACGGTTGTCCGGCTGCAGATCTCCTCCAGCGTCCCGAGCGTGCCGCTGATCCGGCGCTGCGCGGCCGTGGTGCCTCTCTCCAGGACCGCGGCAGGCATATCCGGATCCATGCCTGCCTGCAGCAAACCGCTGCAGATATCCGGCAGGGCCGCAATGCCCATGAGAAAGATCAGCGTCCCCTTTGTCCGGACAAGCGCTTCAAAGTCAATGTCATAGCTGTGATCAGCGCGTCTGTGGCCCGTAATAATATGCACGCTGGAACAGAAATCCCTGTGGGTTACCGGGATGCCGTTGTAGGCAGGCACGGCAAAAGCGCTGGTAATGCCCGGCACGATTTCAAACGGCACGTCATGCTCGGCGAGCAGCTCCAGTTCCTCGCCGCCGCGGCCGAACAGGAACGGATCGCCGCCCTTCAGCCGCACGACTCGCTTTCCCTCCAGCGCTTTATCCAGAAGCACCTGGTTTGTCTGCTCCTGCCGCAGAAAATGGTTGCCCGCGCGTTTTCCCGCAAAGATCAGCTCCGCCGACTCCGGTATCAGGCCCAGCACGCCCTGGCCTACCAGCGCGTCATAGACGACGACCTCCGCCTGCTCCAGAACCTCACGGCCTCTCTGCGTGAACAGGCCCAC
>CADBNA010000236.1 GCA_902795835.1 uncultured Lachnospiraceae bacterium
CTCCTCTTCTTGTTATTATATCGTTAATACGAATGTCTGTCAAGAACTCATAGGGAACAATTCCTTACCTATCGGACAATAACCTCCCGGAATCGATACGGAATACTGCCGTTGCCGTGATCTCCATTCTGTGTTGTGAAATACGCGCGGTAATTCCTGACCGGCTGGTATGTGCCTGAAGCGGAATCCCAGATCATCACCGAACCGGACACACATACCTCTCCGTTTTCCTGTGTCAGGCTGCCATCACCAAAGAAGAAGGGGCCTGCATCTCCGAAATCCCCGGTTCCGTTCAGATAGCAGATATCACCTGCCTGCTGCTGAACATAGCGGGAATAGAATGCATTCATTTCACCTTCGCCTGCTTCCCCGAATAGTTCTGCCATCATGTCCCGCAGATCCGCCCCGGACACAAGGTTATACTCCATCTGGCTCACGATGCGGCTGTCTCTGTCTCCTCCGAAATACTGATACCAATACAGCAGAAAGGCCTTTTCATCCTCTGTCAGGCTTTCTGATGTGATATCCGCCTCGACGGCACCGCTGCCCAGACTTTCCATTCTTTTGCGGTATACCCATCCGGCCATGGAGGCCATGCGGGAGATTTCCTTTTCATCAGGCTGCCGGACCGTCTGACCGGAAGAAATGCCCTCGGCAGCCGATGCCACGCCGCCGGCACCCTCTGCAGCCGGCGCAGAACCGGAGGCATTCTGGGCATACCATGATGCAGGCACGCCGCAGAAGTGCAGCTCGCTGATCAACGTATCCGTGTATTTCCATCCGGGGCGTACGGCCATGATCATGACAGTCACCACTCCGTCGCTGAAAAGCGGCTCATCCAGAACAAACGCCTGAGCCCCCTGGCTGCCATACCAGGTCTGCGCGTAAGCAGAAGTGTCGATCAGGCGTGACTGTCCTCCGGAAGAAATCTGCAGTACAGTCGGCGCGCTGTTTTTATAGAACAGGTCTTCATTTTTATAAAACCCCGGCATCACATTGCCGCCGGTTATTTTTGTGCCTGCAGGGATCGAGAAGAACAGGCTCTGGCCTTCACCGTTTCCCTCGCTGCCCTCGGCCCAGGCAGTCACCGGGTTATTGTCGCTGATATATTCCGGAAAATAGTTGTCGCCGTCGTAGCCCAGGACAGAGGACGCCGTGATCTGAGAAGGCTCCAGAAACACCGGCGCCGGCTCCTGTGACTCGCCCTGTGCCGGCATGGCAAACAGCACTGTCAGAAGAACGGCAGGCAGCAGCTGACGGCCGTAAATGCTTTTCCCCCGGCAGTAATGCAGCCGGTCCATAATCTCAGCAAAAAACATGTCTTCTCTCCTCTCCTTTACGCAATCCTCGTCAGAGACAGCCTGGACGAAACTCGTTCACTCATCTCGACGAAAATTGTACCATGCCCGGGACGGCGCTGGCAAGGAGGAGACATCTCTCTCCCTTGCCCGGAAGTGCCGGTCATGCTATGATTATTCTCGTATATTGAGAGACCAAAAAAGCCGGATGAAGAGCTGTTCTGTTCCTGACAGATCTGCCGACTTCCGGACGTCCGCAAGGAAAATCATACAATGTCTTTTCTCTACGAAAAAAATGAACAGCCTTCTCCGGGAAGTACCAGCCAGGGTATAACTGTTACAGGCTATGACGGTGAAGTCATCCATCTGCATATTCCGGACAATATAGACGGACTGCCAGTGAGAGGCATCGCTCCATGGGCCTTCGCAAACCGCGCGGAACTGGAGTATGTGTCACTGCCTGATACGCTGCGCACGCTGAGCCGGTTTGCCTTTTATTCATGCAGGAACCTGAAAAAAGTCCTGCTTGGTGACGCAATTGCTGATTACGGCGACGGTGTCTTTCGCCAGTGCTACAGCCTCTCCGAGCTGGAACTCCGTCTGTCTGACGGTCATTTTAGCATCCTGCGCGAGATCCTTGCCGATACCGACCGCACACTCCGCTTTGTCCTGCATCTGCCGGATGGCGAAGCCTGCCTGACTTTTCCCGATTATCTCGCGGAATATGAAGAAGACACCCGGGCGCGACAAATGCACTACCATATTGAAGGGATCGGGTTTTCCTACCGCGAATGCGTCACCCGAGCCGGCATCGATTTTCGTAACTACGACCGGCTTTTCCAGCGGATCCGACAGGATGAGCGGCGCCAGGCCTCTCAGATCGCCATGGACCGCCTCCTGTATCCCTATGCCCTTACAGAAGAAGCCGAGAGCCTGTACCGGGTTTTCCTGCGCGAAAATGCAGCCGATGTGTTTCATCAGGCAATCGAAACCCACAACCGGGACTGGCTGATCCTGCTGACCGCCCAGCACCTTGCCGGGCCGGACAGCCTTGAATCGGCAATCCGGTATGCCTCCGAAAAACGAGAGGCAGAATACGTATCCCTCCTTATGCACGCGTCGAAGGAGACAGGGGTCAGACCTGTGTCTCCTGCAGCTTTCATTCTCTGAAAAAGCGACTGGGGAGACAAGGGTATTCTTATGAAACAACGCGAGATTCTTGATTCTTACGGGAAAAAAATACTGAACGAAGTCCGCACAGAGCTCTGTCTGGCCATGCGCTTTATGAGCCCTTCTCTTGACGCGCTCGGTTTTCAGATGGATCTGTCCACGAAAACGGTCGGGACAGATGCAGAGATGATCCGGTTCAATCCGCTCTTTCTGCGTACTGTTTTTCTGGAACATCCCAGGTGGCTGCTTCGCTGCTATATGCACATGCTGCTGCATTGCCTGTTCCGTCATCCTTTCCATCAGGGCCTGTATGAGGACAAAGAGCTCTTCGACCTCTGTGCGGATATCGCAGCCGAATCCGTACTGGATTCCATCGCCGAGCCCGTCCTGGCGGAGATTCCCTCGGATTTCCGGGAGTCATGGTACAGGAAGCTTAAGGATGAGATCCAGATTCTGACAGCAGAAAAGCTTTACCGCTGGTTTTCGGAAAACCCGCGGGACTATGAAAATGAGCTTCGGCTAGCCGCTGAATTTGTCAGGGATGACCACAGCTTCTGGGATCACCTGGACAACAGGCAAAAACCGGATCAGCAGCGGCCAAACATTGAAAGCACCCGTCCACCGGAGAATACGGAAAAAGAATGGAAAAAGCGTGCCAAGAACACTCTGGAGATGATGGCCGGGTTGGATCCGAAAGCTTCCGACAAAAAAGGCGGCCTCGCCTGGACGCTGGCCTTTGACGGCAGTTCAAAGACAGATTACCGGGAATTCCTTCGCAGGTTCCGGGCCGTGCGGGAAGAGGTCCGAATCGATCCCGACAGCTTTGATTACGGATACTATTATTATGGAATGGAGCTGTACGGCAATATGCCTCTGATAGAGGAAAATGAATTCCGGGAGACGATCGGGATCGACCAGCTGGTGATCGCCATCGACACCTCCGGCTCCACCCGTCCCCACCTGGTCCGGCAGTTTCTGAACGAGACGTCTGCTATCCTCTCCGCACAGGAAACCTTTTTCCACCATGTGCAGATCCACCTGATCGAATGCGATAGCCAGGTGCAGCGAGACATGCTTCTGACAGATGTGAAAGATCTGGATAAGTATGCGGACGGATTTACCGCCCATGGCGGAATGGGTACAGACTTCCGGCCGGTCTTCCGGCATGTAGAAGAACTCCAGAGAAAAGGACAGCTGCAGAATCTGCGCGGACTTCTGTATTTCACAGACGGATACGGGACATATCCGACAGAACCGACGCCCTACGACACAGCCTTCGTGTTCTGCGCCGACACCGACTACCGCGACAGCGACGTGCCCCCATGGGCATTGAAGCTGTATGTGCGGCCTGGAGAGGAGACAGGGGTCAGACCTGTGTCTCCCCCGCCTTCGTTCTCTGAAATGGAGACACAGGTCTGACCCCTGTCTCCCGCCTTCGTTCTCTGAAATGGAGACACAGACTGACCCCTGTCTCCCACTACCGTTCCGGAAGGAGTAAACATGAATATACAGCAGGCAAAAGAAGAAATCCTCCGCACCATCCGTGCCTATCGCAGAAAAGACAGCGCCGGCATTTATGAGATCCCACCGGAGCAGCAGCGCCCGATTCTTCTGATGGGACCTCCCGGAATCGGTAAAACGGCTGTTATGAGGCAGATTGCCGAGGAAGCGGGCATCAGCCTAGTTTCCTATACGATCACGCATCATACGCGTCAGAGCGCCATCGGCCTGCCTATGATCTCCCACCGGACATATGACGGCGCCGACTATGCCGTGACTGAGTACACCATGAGCGAAATCGTGGGGTCTGTGTATGACGCGATTGAAAAAACCGGCATTCCGGAAGGTATACTGTTTCTGGATGAGATCAATTGCGTGTCGGAGACGCTTGCCCCGACCATGCTGCAGTTCCTGCAGTACAAGACCTTCGGCACGCATCGGGTCCCGGAAGGCTGGCTGATTGTGACGGCGGGCAATCCTCCGCAATACAACCGCTC